>CAXUCM010000026.1:3251-18032 GCA_964249315.1 uncultured Acetobacteraceae bacterium
CTCAAGCTGCACGACATCCCGAACACGGTCGCCGCCGCGATCCGCGCGCTGGCGCCGGCAGCGCCCTCGATGCTGACCGTCCACGCGCAGGGCGGGGCGGCGATGATCGAGGCCGCCCGTCTTGCCCGCGACGAGGGCTTCGCCGCGACGTCGCGGCCGCTGCTGCTGGCGGTGACGGTGCTGACCAGCCTGGATGCGGAGATGCTGCACGGCACCGGCGTCGCCGGCGGCGTGCGCCAGCAGGTCCTGCGGCTCGGCCGGCTGGCGCTGCAGGCGGGCGCGGACGGGCTGGTCTGCGCGCCGCAGGAGGTCGCCCTGTTGCGCGACGCCTTCGGCGAGGCGCCGGTGCTGGTGGTGCCCGGCATACGGCCGCTTGGCGCTGCTGCCGGCGATCAGCAACGGGTGATGACGCCCGCGCAGGCGGCCTCGGCGGGTGCTGACTGGATCGTCGTCGGCAGGCCGATCACCCGGTCCGCCGATCCGGCCGCCGCCGCGGCCTCGATCCGGGCGGAACTCGCGTGAGCTCGTCTGCGGTCGGAGTGAAGATCTGCGGCCTGGCCGACGCGGCGGGCTTCGATGCGGCGGTCCGGCACGGCGCCGACTGGCTCGGCTTCGTCTTCTTCGCGGCCTCCTCCCGGGCGGTGGATCCGGCCCGCGCGGCCGAGCTCTCCGCCCGCCATCCCGGCGGCCCGGGTCGGATCGGCCTGTTCGTGCAGGCCTCGGACGACGCCATCGGACGATGCCTGGACCGGGTCCGGCTCGACGGATTGCAGCTCTACGACACCGCCGAACGCGCGTGCGCGATCGGTGCGCGGTTCGGATTGCCGGTCTGGCTCGCCTGCGCGGTGTCGGTCGCGGCGGACCTGCCCGGTCACGTCCCCGGCGTGGACCGGCTGCTGGTCGAGGCCCGGGCGCCGCCGCAGGCCGGCCGTCCCGGCGGCAACGGCACAGCACTGGACTGGTCGCTGCTGCGCGACTGGCAGGCGCCGCTGCCCTGGCTGCTCGCCGGCGGCCTGGATGCCGGCAATGGCGGGCGTGCGAGCGCATGCAGCGGTGCGGCAGCGGTCGACGGCGCGTCGGGAGGCGAGTCGAGCCCGGGCGTCAAGGATCCCGCGCGCGTCGCCGCTTTCATCCATGCGGCGAAGGCGGCCGGCGCCAAGCGCTCAGTCGCGTGAGCGACCCAGGGTCCGTCGACAGACCTCCCGGCGGATCTCCTCGGCGAGCTGCGGATTGGCGCGGCGGATCTGCCCGACCCGGAGTGCCGCCGCGGTGCCTGGGGCGGGATTGCTCTCCCAGTTCTCGAGGAACCACAGGTCGGCGCTGAGCAGCTCGGCGGCGGCAATGCTGTTGCCGGCAGCGGCCAGGGCGCGCTGCGCGGCCGAGGTCTGCGGGAAATGGCGCTTCATGGTCGTATCCATATCAGACCGTGCAGGGTTATACCCTGTCTCTGGTTGCCCCCTGACAAGGGACTTGCAAAGACATAGAGCATGCGTCAGCGCCCGCAAGCTGTTCCCACAGTGCGCACGATGAATTTAATATCCGGCCCGTCTCGTCAGCCTGGATATTTGCATACATTGACGCATTATTAAGATTGTACGTGAAACTCATGCCAGACGGACTTGCCGCGACGGAGAAGAAGCCGATGGACGGCGTGGTGATCCCGCCGCCGCCGGAGGGCGCACGCGACGGTGCCGGCGCTCCCGCGGCGCTGCGGCTGGATCTCGCCATTACCGGCATGAGTTGCGCCACCTGTGCGGGTCGCGTCGAGCGGGCGCTGATGCAGAGCGAGGGCGTGCTCGCGGTCTCGGTCAACCTCGCCACGGAGCGGGCGCGGGTGTCGCTCAGCCGGATCGGCGACGAGACCGGCGAGGAGCGCGCCGCCCGCCTCGAAGCCGCCGTCGCGGCTGCCGGCTACTCGGCCGTGATGCTGGCGCCGGATCCCGGCACCGTCGCCGCTTCCGCCGGTGACGCCGACCGGCGCGAGCGGCTGCACCTGATCCTGGCCTGCCTGCTCACCGCGCCGCTGCTGGTCTCGATGCTGCTGCACCTGCTGTTCCGCCTGGCCCACCAGGATGCGCTGGCGATGCAGGCGGAACTGCCCGGCTGGGTGCAGTTCCTGCTCGCCACCCCGGTGCAGTTCTGGCTGGGCGGCCGCTTCTATCGGGCCGGCCTCGCCGCCCTGCGCAATCGCGTCGGCAACATGGACCAGCTCGTGGCGCTGGGCTCGTCCGCCGCCTGGGGCCTGAGCGTGTTCGAGCTGCTGCGCGGATCGCGGACGCTGTATTTCGAGAGCTCCGCCCTGATCGTGACCTTCATCCTGTTCGGCAAATGGCTGGAGCGGCGGGCGCGGCGTCGGGCCGCGGACTCGGTGCGCTCGCTCGCGGCATTGCGGCCGGAGACGGCGGTCCGTCGCGATCCGGCCAGCGGCGTCGAGCAGGACGTGCCGGTGGCCCTGCTGCAGGTCGGCGACCTGCTGGTGGTGCGGCCGGGCGGCCGCATCGCCGTGGACGGCGTCGTGCGCGAGGGCGAGAGCGGCGTCGACGAATCCCTGGTCACCGGCGAGAGCCGCAGCGTCGCCAAGGCGCGCGGCGAGCCGGTGATCGCGGGCTCGCTGGCGGTGGACGGCAGCCTGGTGATCGAGGCACGCGCGGTCGGCGCGCAGACGCGGCTTGCCGGCATCGTCCGGCTGATCGAGACCGCGCAGGCCTCGCGGGCGCCGGTGCAGCGCCTGGTGGACCAGGTCAGCGCGATCTTCGTGCCGGTGGTGCTCGGCGTGGCACTGCTGACCCTGCTCGGCTGGTGGGTGGCGGACGGCCGCGTCGCGCACGCGCTGCTGAGCGCCGTGTCGGTCCTGGTGATCGCCTGTCCGTGCGCCCTCGGCCTGGCCACGCCGACGGCCCTGGTCGCGGGCGTCGGTGCCGCGGCGCGGGCGGGCATCCTGATTCGCGATGCCGCCGCGATCGAGCGTGCGCGCGGCATCGGCATCGTCGCCTTCGACAAGACCGGAACGCTGACAGAGGGTCGGCCGGTGCTCGAGCGGGTGGTGCCGGCCGATGGCGCCGGACACTATGCCGAGGCGGCGGAACTGCTGTCCCTGGCCGTGGCGATGCAGGCCGGCAGCGAGCATCCGCTGGCGGCCGCCGTGCGCGCCTCGTCGGGCCATGCCGTCAGCCAGACCGCCGAGCGCTTCCTGGTCGTGCCGGGCCGCGGCGTGACCGCGCGCGTCGGCGGCCGGTCGCTGCTGCTCGGCAACCACCGCCTGATCGAGGAGGAGGGCCTGGCCGCGTCCGGCGCGCTCGCCGAGGAGGCCGAGCGCGTCGATGCGGAGGGCGGCACGGTCTCGTTCCTGGCCGAGCGGCGACCGCTGCGTGCCGGCGGCAGCCGCATCCTCGGGCTGCTCGGCTTCACCGATACGGTGCGTCCGGCCGCGGCCGAGGCGGTAGCGCGGCTGTCGCGGCGCGGGATCATGACGGTGATGCTGACCGGGGACGGCGAGGGTGCCGCGCGACGCCTGGCCGGCCTGGTCGGCGTGGATCGTCTGCTGTTCGGCGTCTCGCCGGAGGAAAAGGCCGAAGCGGTGACAGCGCTGGGCCGGGAACGGCGCGGCAGCGAGAGGCCGCGCGTCGCCATGGTCGGCGACGGCATCAACGACGCGCCGGCACTGGCGGCATCGGATCTCGGCATCGCCATGGGCGGCGGCACCGACGCTGCGATCGAGGCGGCGAGCATCACGCTGATGCGCAACGATCCCGCCTTGGTGGCGGATGCGATCGAGATCGCCGGGCTGATCGCGACGCGCATCCGCGAGGGACTGTTCTGGGCGTTCGTCTACAACCTGGTCGGCATCCCGCTGGCCGCCGCCGGCCTGCTCAGCCCCGCCGTCGCCGGCGGCGCGATGGCGCTGAGCAGCGTCAGCGTGGTGACGAACGCGCTACGACTCAAGGGGTGGCGTCCGGGGCGGGAGTAAGGCCAGGGCTCCGCCATCAATCCGCTTCGCGGCTCGGTCGCGCAAGGCGCAGCCTTGCGAATCCGATTGTCTTTTAACGGCAGAAACAACGGTGGCGTGTTTCTCGATGTCGTACTGCGAGGCTACACTTCCTGGCTTCGTCATAGGACACCGTCATGGAACTGGGCGTCTTCATCCCGATCGGCAACAATGGCTGGCTGATCTCGACCACGTCGCCGCAATACATGCCGAGCTTCGATCTGAACCGGACCGTGGTGCAGAAAGCCGAAGCCATCGGCTTCGACTTCGCACTGTCGATGATCAAGCTGCGCGGCTTCGGCGGTGCCAGCGAGTTCTGGGACCATAACCTGGAATCCTTCACCCTGATGGCAGGGCTGGCCGCGGTGACCGAACGCATCCGCCTGTTCGCCTCGGTCGCGCTCATCACCATCCCTCCGGCGATCATCGCCCGCATGGCGGTCACGATCGACGACATCTCGCAGGGTCGCTTCGGGGTGAACATCGTCTCCGGCTGGCAGAAGGCCGAATACGAGCAGATGGGGCTGTGGCCCGGCGAGGTGCATTTCGCCCGCCGCTACGACTACAGCACCGAGTATGTCCGGGTGCTCCGCGAGCTCTGGACCGATGGCCGATCGGACTTCCGCGGCGAGTATTTCCGGATGGAGGATTGCCGGCTCAGCCCGAAGCCCGCCTCGCCGGTGAAGATCGTCGCTGCCGGCCAGAGTCCGCGCGGCATGCAGTTCGCCGCCGAATGCGCCGACTACAACTTCGTCCTGGGCGTCGGCGTCAACACGCCGACCGCGTATGCGCCCGGCAACGCGCGCCTGACCGCGGCGGCGGACAGGACCGGACGACCTGTCGGCGCCTACGTCCTGTTCATGGTCATCGCCGACGAGACCGACGAGGCGGCGATGGCCAAGTGGCAGCGCTACAATGACGGCGTCGATACCGAGGCGCTGGCCTGGATGGTCGACCAGACCTCGGCCGATACCCAGGCCGAGGAAGGCTCCACCGCCCGCTCGATCAGCCTGCCGGCAGGCGCCGTCAACTTCAACATGGGCACCCTGGTCGGCTCCTGCGCCAGCGTCGCCCGGATGCTGGACGAGGCGGCGTCGGTCCCGGGCACCTCCGGCATCATGCTGGTGTTCGATGATTTCGTCGGAGGGCTCGACCGCTTCGGCGCGCAGATCCAGCCGCTGATGCGATGCCGGCAGGACCGCCGGCCTTCGGCATGATCGAACGGGAGCAGCGATCCATGGCTGGCAGGAACCTCAGGGACCGCCTTCGCCGCCGCGACTTCATCGTCGCCCCCGGCGTGTTCGAGATGATCTCCGCGCGGATCGCCGACCGGATGGGCTTCGCCGCCCTCTATGCGACCGGCTTCGGCATCTCCGCCTCGCATCTCGGCGTCGCCGATGTCGGCATCACCACGTTCCGCGACATGGTCTCCCGCGTCGGCTGCATCGCCGCGGGTTGTGCCACGCCGCTCATCGCCGATGCCGATACCGGCTACGGGGGCCTGCTGAACGTCCGCCACACCGTGCAGGCCTACGAGGCGGCCGGCGTCGCGGCGATCCAGCTCGAGGACCAGGAGATGCCGAAGAAATGCGGCCACACGCCGGGCCGCCGCGTCGTCCCGGCGGCCGAAATGGTGCTCAAGATCGAGGTCGCGGTGCAGGCCCGACGCAGCGACGACTTCCTGGTCGTCGCGCGCACCGATGCGCGCACCGGGCATGGTCTCGACGAAGCCATAAGCCGCGGCCGCCTGTACGCGAAGGCGGGCGCCGACATCGTCTTCATCGAGAGCCCCGAGACCGAGGACGAGCTGGCCCGGATCGGCCAGTCGATCGATACGCCGCTGCTGGTCAACATGGTCGAGGGCGGCCGTACCCCGATGCTGCCGGCACCTCGCCTGGCAGAGCTCGGCTTCGCCGTCGCGATCTATCCCGCGCTCGGCTTCCTCGCCATGGCCGGCGCGCTGGATACCGCCTACGCGCAGCTCCGCGATCATGGCGACAGCGCGCCGGCGGCGGCCGACCGCTACAGCTTCTCGCGCATGTGCACGCTCATGGGATTTCCGGAGGCCTGGGAGTTCGAGCGCCAATGGGCGGAGCGCGCGGCATCCGAGCCTTGAAGGCCAGGACGCTGCCCATCGGTCCGCTTCGCGGCTCGATCGCATCGACCACGATGACGTCGAAATCGTTCCGCTTCATCAGACAAGGTCCTCCCGCCGCGCCTTGCCAAGACGAATGGATTCTCAAGGCTGAGCCTTGAGCGATCGAGCCGCGAAGCGGATCGATGGGCAGAGCCCTGGCCTCAGGAGAACGCAACGATGACGATGTCCCGCATCGCGCGCGAGCAGATCCTGCATCATGTCTGCGGCCTCCGGCCAAACCAGATCCCCGCGGCCGCGATGCAGGCTGCCGCCACCTTCCTGCATGACAGCCTGGCCGTCGGTATTGCCGGCAGCCGGGCGCCGCATGCCGACCAGATGCTGTCGGCAGCCGAGGGCTGGGGCCGCAGCGAAAGCGGCGGCAGCGTGCTCGGCCGCCCGCATGTCAGGCTGCCGGCGCCGCAGGCCGCGTTCGTCAACGCCTTCCAGATCCACAACCAGGAATTCGATTGCGTGCACGAGGCGGCGGTGGTGCATCCGCTCGCGACGCTGGTCGCCGTGCTGCTGGCCGAAGCGGAGCGGTCCGGACCCTATGACGGCCCTCGCTTCCTTGCCGCCCTGGTCGCGGGCGCCGACATCGCGTGCTGCCTCGGCCTGGCGGCGACCACGCCCTTGCGCTTCTTTCGCCCCGCCACGGCCGGGATCTTCGGCAGCATCGCCGGCCTGATCGCCCTGACCGGAGCGTCCGCCCAGGTCGCACGGGACGCGTTCGGCTACGGCCTGGCGTTCGCCTCCGGCACCATGCAGGCGCATCTGGAGGGCAAGCCGGCGCTGCCGGTGCAGATCGCCGCCGCCGCCGGCTCCGCGATCCGCGCCTTCGACCTTGCGCGCGCCGGTCTGCCGGGGCCGGTGGACTGGCTCGAGGGCCCGTTCGGCTATCTCCCGCTGTTCGAGGCCGGTCACGATGCGGGGCCGGTGTTCGAGACCCTGGGCCGGGCGTTCCGCATCGCCGAGGTGAGCTGGAAGCCGTTCCCGACCGGCCGTGCCGCGCACGGCGCGATCGTCGCCGTGCAGACGCTGATGCGCGAGCAGGGGCTGGATCCAGCGAGGCTCGACCGTCTGACTTACAGCGCGCCACCGCTGATCGCGCGGCTGGTCGGCCGGCCGCACGTGGACGGGATGCAGCCGGCCTACGCTCGGCTCTGCGCGCCCTACCTGATGGCGGTCACGCTGCTGCGCGGCACCGTCGGCCTGGGCGACTTCAACGAGCAGGAACTTGCGGATCCGGCCGCGGCGGCCTTGGCGGCGCGCTGCTCGGTGCGGACGGACGGCAATCCCGACCCGGCCGCTTTCGTCCCGGCGCACGCGGTGGCTACGCTGGACGACGGCAGCAGGCTGGAGCTCGACGTCACCGCGCAGCTGGGCTCGCCGGCGTTTCCGCTCACGGCCGAGCAGCATCAGGCGAAAGCCCGCGCCTGTCTCGCGCATGCCGGGCTCGAAGCGCTGCACGCACCGCTCGCATCGCTCTGCGAGCGGCTGCAATCGCTGCCCGACATCGCGTCGGCGCTTCGTGCGGTGCTCGAACCGGCGCGGCGTTGAGCGACGCCCGGCCGCTCAGTGCCTGTTTGACAATGCTACTCTGGTGGCCATCCGACGCACGTTCGCCGCGCTTCGATGCTCACGACCCAAGCGGTCGCTCCGCTTCGGTGCTCGCAAACGCACGCCGGATCGGCGTCCGAAGGACGCCTCCGACTCACCAGAGCGCATTCTCAAACAGTCCCTCAGAACTTGTAGTTGAGGCGGACATCCCAGATGCCGGGATCGTTGTAGTATTTGTAGCCGAACAGATAGGAGACGCCGTAATTGGTGAAACCGCAGTTGCGGCATTCGGCGGTCAATGTCCACGGTGCCTGGTTCCGGTGGAAGGTCACCCCGGCATCGACCGTCTCGTAGGCCGGATCCACGCCGTTGGGAGTGCCGGACGGATCGGGGTTCTGCCTGCCGACCACCTGCAGCCCGACATCCGGGGTCAGGCTGAAGCTGCGAAGCTTCCACAGGTAGCTGGCGTTCAGCGCCACCGTCACCGGCGGCAGGTAGCTCGGGCCGGCCAGGTTGCCGTCCTGGGTGACGATCCCGGAGCCGCAATTCGCGGCGATCTCGGTGGCGTTGCCGCTGCGGCGTCCGGCGAAGCAGGCGAGCTGCTGCGCGCGCACCAGCGCGGAGGGCGTGTTGTAGGTGCCGGTCTCCAGACCGAGGCTGCCGGACAGGGTCAGGTTGCGCACCGGGATCCAGCTTGCCTCCATCTCCAGCCCGTAGGTCTCGAGGTTGGCCGCGTTGTTGGTGATGAAGCTGCCCGGCGTCGGCGACGTCGACAGCAGCTGGTAGTTCGAGACCTCCTCCAGGAACACGTTGGCGCTGGCGCGGAAGGCGCCGCCGGGCGCGGTGTAGCGGGCGCCGGCCTCGTACGACCAGACCTTCTCGGGACCGAAATTGTTGAAGGTGGCCGCGGAGAATGAAAGCCCGTTCCAGCCGCCGCCCTGGAAGCCCTTGGTCGCGGATGCATAGACCATCAGGTCGGGATCGATCTTGTATTGCAGCGCGAAGCGCGGCGTCACCAGGTCGGTGTTGAGCGCGTCCTTGTAGCCGGCCGCGAGCAGGTCCTGGGTATCGAAGCCCTCTGGCGTATTTCCTGAGATCTGCAGCCGCTTGCGCTCCAGCGTGTAGCGCAACCCGACGGTCGCGGTCAGCGCCGGCAGGATCTGGTAGTCGGCCTGGGTGTAGACGGCGACCGAGCTGGTCGCGTTACGGAAGGTCTCGTCGCCGAGCGGCACCGGCACCGGCGCCAGGGCGGGAATATAGGCGGCCGCACCGTAATTGGTCTCGTTGGTCTCGTAGAGATAGTAGACGCCGCTGGTATAGGTCAGGTTCTGGCCGAGCCGGCCGTTCCACTTGACCTCCTGGGTGTACTCGTCGCCCTGCGGGTCGAACGCCAGCGCGAACTGGCCGACACGACTTTGGTCGTTCGGCACCAGCGGCCCGAGCTGGGTGTCGGGGAAGTCGACCGACGAGGCCTGGTCGAGGCCGCGGAAGCCGGTGATGAGGTGCAGCGTGCCGGCGTCGAAGTTGAGCTTCAGATCGGAGGCGAAGCCCCAGCTCTTCACGTCGGAGCCCTGGCCTTGCAGGGCCTTGTCGCCGGTGAGCAGACCGACCAGGTTGCCGTCCGTCCGGAAGCCGCTGACGGACTCGCGGTCGTTGCCCGGGCCGGGGAAGTTATAGAGGTTGGCCTCGTTGTCGTCGGCGTAGTCGGCCGAGAGATCCCAGACCAGGTTGCCGGACTTGGAGAGGAGCCGCACCGCCTCGCGCACGCCGACATCGTGCTTGTCGTTCAGCCTCTGACCGGTGGTGATGTCGTGCACGTAGCCGTCGTCGGTGATGCCGAACACCGAGGTCTTCGTCAGGATCTGGCTGCTGACCGGCAGGTCGACCGAGAAGCGGCCGGTGAAGCGCGACCGGTCGCCGCCGCCGAGTTCCAGGTAGCCGCCGAACGCGTCCCGCGGCGGATCGAGCGTCACGACGATGGCGCCGCCGGTCGAGTTGCGGCCGAACAACGTTCCCTGCGGCCCGCGCAGGACCTGGATGTCCTGGACGTCGAACAGGGCGAAGTTGTTGGCGTTCTGGCGGCTGATATAGATGTCGTTGACGTAGGTGCCGACCTGCGGCTCGAAGGTGGTGAAGGAGTTCGTCTGGCCGAGGCCGCGTATGTAGTAGACGTTGGCGGAGCCCTGGCCGACATTCTCGCCGCCGCTCATGTTCGGCACCAGCCGGATCAGCTCGGAGCTCTCGACCGTCTGGCGTTGCGCCAGGTCCTTGCCGGAAAACACGCTGACGGCGACGGGAACGTCCTGCAGACGCTGGGTCCGCCGCTGCGCGGTGACGGTCACCGTCTCTAGCCTGGTGCCCGCGGCCGAACCGGCAGACTTGGCGGCGGCGGAGTCGTTCGGCGTCGCCACGCTGGCCGAACTCTGTCGACGCGAGCCGGCCGCCTTGGGATCGCTCGCGGCATGGGTGTCCTGCGCCGAGGCCGGCGTGCAGAAGCCGGCCATCAGGAAACCTGCGCAGAACATGGCGCGGCTGCCACGACGTTTGACCATGCGATCGATCCTTCTGGTGCGCTGTCGCGGCTCAGTGCGGCTCTTCGCCACCGGAGACGTTCATGCTTTCGGCGGTGACGTACGCGGCCTCGGGCGAGGCGAGGAACGCGACCGCGGCCGCGGTGTCGTCGGGCACGCCGACGCGGCCGAGCGGGATGCGTGCGCGCATGTCGGCGAGGTAGGTCTCGACGGTGCGGCCGGTGCGGGCGGCGAAATATTCGTTCTGCCAGCTTCCGAGCCCGGTGGTGACGTGATTGGGGCAGACATTGTTGACGGTGATCGCGTGCGCGCCGAGCTCGATCGCGGCGGAGCGGGTGAGCCCGACCAGCCCGTGCTTGGCGGCGCAATAGGCCTGTGCGAACGGAAAGCCGGACTTCGCCGCCTGGCTGGCGATGTTGACGATCCGGCCGCCCCGGCCCTGCGGCACCATGATCTCGGCCGCCGCGCGCAGCCCGTTGAAGCAGCCGGTCAGGTTGACGTCGATGACCGACTGCCAGTCCTCGGGCTCGACCTCGAGCAGCGGCATCATCTTGTAGCCGATCCCGGCATTGTTGACCCAGATGTCGAGCCGCCCGAACGCCGCCACGGCGCGCGCCGCGAGGCTGCGCATGTCGGCGATGCTGGTCACGTCGGCGGGATGCGCGACGCAGCGGTGACCGGCCTGGACGATGGCGTCGGTCACGGCCGCGAGGCCGGCGGCGTCGCCGAGATGGTGCGCCTCGGCATCGCGGCGGCCGGCCGAGGCCAGGTCGGAGACGAGGATCGCGGCGCCATCGGCGGCCAGCCGGTGGGCGATCGCCGCACCGAGCCCCTCGCTGCGGCCGGCGCCGGTCACGACGGCGACCATGCCGTCGAGCCGGCCCGTCATGCCACCTTCTCGGTCAGGATGAAGACGATTTCGGCCATCGCCTGGAACGCGGCGGCGATGCGCTGCATGGTTTCGGTCGCGACGTCCTCTCCGAACGCCGTCATGTCGGCCACGTCGATGACCTCGATATATTCGTAGGGCGAGGGCTGGTCGCTGCCGAGCCGGCCGGTGCCGCGGAACAGCTCGAAGCGCTCGATCGATCCCAGCGAGCGCACCGTCGGGATGTCGGTGGCGCGGGCCCATGCCTCGTAGGCTTCCCGGGTGACGCCGGGCTTGAGGTTGAACAGGGCGACGATGCGGGTCATGCGTGGCTCTCCTCGAGTTCGCGGTCCGCGAGCGACAGGCCGGAGCGACGGTCCGGAACCGCGAACATCGCCAGTGCCGCGACGACCATCGGCGGCACGACGACGAGGCTGAGCGCCATCTGCCAGCCCAGATGCTGCACGATCGCCGGCACCGCCAGCGGGAACAGCGCGAAGCCGAGGCATTGCGGCATCGAGCCGCAGACGGCGAGCGCGGTGCCGCGGATCCGTGTCGGGAACAGCTCGGCGATGATGACCGGGAACACTGCGGCGGCGCCGTAGAAGAAGCCGGCCATCGTCGCGTACCAGACGAAATCCTGCGCGTGCGTGCGCGGCAGCCAGAGCAGGCCGAGCATGGCGGCGGCGCCGCACAGCACCCAGATGATGAAGACGGTGCGCCGGGTCAGCAGGAACTCGCCGATCAGGGCGGCAGCCAGGTAGCCGATGATGGCGACGCCGTTCGACGAGCCGACCAGCCTGATCGCATCCGCGGCGCTGTAGTGCCGCACGGCGGTGAAGAAGGTGGTGAAGAAGAAGGCCGAGCCCGCGTAGGCGCCGGCGAAGCAGAAGAAGGTGATCATGCAGGATACGCTGACCACCCGGTGTTCGGAACCGAACAGCTCGGCGATGCGCACGCGCCGCACCTGCGGACGGCCGGCGGCCCCCTCGCGTGAGGGGCCAAGCCGGTCGACGCGGGACAGCAGCCAGGCGATCGGAAGTGCCAGCGGCGCCACGGCGAAGCCGGCGAGACACGCCTCGCGCCAGCCGCCGGCGCGCAGCAACGGCACCGCGATCATCGAGGCCAGGAACCAGCCCAGCGGAAAGCCGCATTGCAGGACGCCGATGGCCAGCCCGCGCAGTCGCGCCGGCACCGTCTCGACCACGTAGGCGCTGGTGATCGGCGACAGGCCGCCGCCGAAGCCGAAGCTGAGCGAGCGCAGGATCGTCAGCATGGCGACGCTGCCGGCGAAGGCCTGCAGCCCGACCGCGCAGGCGGACAGGGCCAGCAGCGCGACCAGGGTGATGCCGCGCCCGAAGCGGTCCGCCGCCAGCCCGCTGAATACGACGAAGATCGAGGAGACCACGAACGAGATGGCGAGGATCAGCCCGATCGTCGTGATCGGCTGGTGGAAGTCGGCGAGGATGCCCGGGATGATGTAGCTGAAGATCGACTGGTCGAGGTTGGACAGCGTCCAGACCAGCAGCGAGACCGCGAAGATCGCGATCCAGGCCGATCCTCTCTGCGGGCGCACGCTGTGCATCACGATGCTCTCCTGAGTTCGACCGGGACGGCGAGCAGGACGGACGGCGAAATCGTTACGAAAGCTGATCTGGACAAGTAGGCTTGGCGCGACGGCGCCGCGCCGCGTTCGCTGCCTAAAATCTATGCAAGAATCATGCTTGCACCCTATCGATGTTTCTAAGAGGATAGAAACAAATTTTGGATGTTTCTCGATGCGGACGGATATCGAACTCAGCCAGCTCCGCCGCTTCCTCGCCATCGTCGAATGCGGGACGTTCATCGAGGCCGCAACCAGCCTGAACATCACCCAGCAGGGCCTGAGCTCCAGCATCGCCAAGATGGAGGCTGCCGCCGGCGTGCGCTTCTTCAATCGCACTCGCGGCGGCCGCGTGGCGCTGACCGTGTTCGGCCGCCTGCTGCTCGCCCGCGCACGCCAGCAGCTGGTGATGGCGGACCGCACGCTCAGCGAGATGAAGCTGCTGCGCGACGCGCGCGGCGGCACCGTCACCGTCGGCATCAGCGAGACCATGACCGGGCGACACGTCGCCACGGCGATCCGCCGCTTCCACCGCCAGCAGCCGAACGTGCAGATCCAGCTGGTGGAAGGCTACACGAGCGCGATGATCGACCGGATGATCGTAGGAGAAGTCGATTTCGTCGTCGGCAGCCCGACCGCCGATCCGCAATTCAGCGGCGAGCTGAGCTTTCGCCACCTCTTCCAGGTTCGCGACGTTCTCGCCGTTCGACGCAGCCATCCGCTCGCCGGCCGACGCGACCTGACGCTCGGCGAACTCGCCGCGTTCACCTGGATGGTTCCCGCATTCCGCGGCGACGTCTACGAGGCCATCAATCTTGCCTATATGCGCGCCCAGCTTCCCGCGCCGGCCCACATCATCCGCAGCGATGCCATCGTCGTCGGAACCTGGCTGTGTCTCGACGACGACTACATCATCACCGTGCCGCCAGACATGATCGGCGCCAACGTCGAACTCGGCGGCCTCGCGGTGCTCGACCTGCAGGACACCACGATCATCCGGCACGCCTGCGTGATCACCCGCAGCAACACGACGCTGACCGCGGCCGCCAATCGGCTGCTCGAGGAAATCGTGTTCGAGGCCGAACAGAGCTGTGGCACGTTCGGGCGATCGGCGAACGGACAGGTCTGACTCATGCCCGGTGCACTCGCGGGATTCACCATCGTCACCGCCGACATCGAGGGCGCTGTGCAAGCCTACCGCCGGTTTCTCGGCTACCGCGATGACGGCCTCGCGCCGATCGAGGCGGACGCGGCGGCACGCTGGGGCGCTCCGGCGCTCGCAGGACGGCGCCAGGCGGTCATGCGTCCGCGAAGCGGGCATGCCCGGTTCATCCGCTTCGTCGAGCAGGCCGGGGCGGCAGAATATCGGCCGCTCGGCAGCTTTGGCTGGAACGCGATCGAGATCGTCGTCCGCGACCTCGATGCCGTCGCTGCCGACCTGGCGATGTCACCGTTCCGCGTCCTGGGCGCGCCGGAAACGCTGGATCTGGGCTTCACCGACCGGATCCGGGCGATGCAGGTCGAAGGACCGTCCGGCGAGGTGCTTTACCTGACCGAGATCGACGGACCGATCCCGGGCTTCGATCTGCCCGTGGCGCAAAGCGACGTCGATTGCGCCTTCGTGGCGGTACTGGGTGCCGCATCGCTGCCGGCGTCGATGCGGTTCTACGGCGAGCTGTTCGACGTCGCGCCGGGTCCGACGCTGCAGGCTCGTATCGCCTGCCTGTCGGCGGCGCACGGATTGCCGCCGGCCATGCGGCATGCCCTGGCAACGGTCGCTTTGCCGGACGGCAGCCTCATCGAGATCGACGCCTATCCGACCGGCGCTGCGCCGATCATGCGGACACCGTGCGGACTGCCGGCAGGCATCGCCTTCGTCTCTTTCCAGGCGACGACGGTGGACGTTGCCGATCGGATGGCGACCGGACCGGACGGAGAATGCATCGAGATCATGCGGCATCTATCCCCGGACGACGCTGGATAGAAGGCCAGGGCTCTGCCCTGGACCCGCTCAAGGCTCAGCCTTGAGAATCCATTTATCTAGGAGGTTTCCAAAGGCGAGCCTTTGGCGGGGCTTGGGGCGGAGCCCCGACCTTGACC
>CAXUCM010000027.1:0-14040 GCA_964249315.1 uncultured Acetobacteraceae bacterium
CTCGTCAGGCTCATAACCTGAAGGTCACAGGTTCAAATCCTGTCCCCGCAACCAACTTCTCCAAATTCTCGAATAAACCACGCTCAGTGCGTTGTACGCTCCGGAAGCCAGCCGGGCGGGACGGCCTGGGCACGGTAGATCACCCGGCTCTCGACGGTTCGGTTGCCCATCGGCAGCGTCCCGACATAGGGGGTGACATACTCCCACACGATCTTGCCCTTCGGAGTGACCTGGAACAGGCGGCCATCCATGCCTTCGTCGATGAAGGTGTTTCCATTCGGCAGGCGCTGGGCGCTGCTGACGAAGGAGCTGAAGAAGCTCCAGGGCGGCTGCCCGGAATCGATCGCGGTGTACTGCCAGACGATCCCGAGTGTCGTCGGATCGATTTCGAGCACGCGCGAGCCGACATAGATGCCGAGCGGCACGCGCGGGAAGCCGGCCGGTCCCTGGTCGTCAAACATCAGCAGGTCGTCGGCGCCCGGCAGGCCCTCGGGAATCAGATGCGCATCGTGCGCGCCGGAGATCTGGTCGACGGGGCGGGGCAGGGTGTGGTTGTTGATGCGGCGGTCGGGATCGGCGGTGGGAAAGTCGGGCCCGAGTCGCCAGACCACCTTGCCAGTAGCCTTTTCAATGATGAGCACGACATTGCCCTTGCGGGCGTTGATCATGATGTTGTCGGGCGCGAAGCGGCGATCACCATGCTCGAACCAGCGGTTGGGGCCGAGTGGCTGCATGTCGTTGATCTCGAGATAGCCCCAGGGCTCCTTGGTGCCTGACGATTCGCGTTGCCGCAGATAGGCGAGTCCGTCCAGCGGAAAGCCGAACTCGTCGAGATGGTCTCCTGCGATCCAGTGCCAGACGATCCGTCCCTGGCGGTCGACCTCGTAGACCGCCTGATCGTTTACCGCTTCCGGCCCCAACTGCGTCACGACATGCGTGAGCCCCGCCAGGATCAGCACGTCGCCGTTGCGCAACACCGTCCAATCGTGATTCTGGCGGGCCGCCCCACCAGGCGCCTGTGCGCCCCACTGCCACAGCACGCGGTCGTTCCAGTCGAGGATGGCGATAGAGCGATCGTTCATGAGGCCGTCGGCGCCGGAGATGTGATCAAGCTGCAGCAGCGTGTCACCTCGTGTTCCACCCACCAGGGCAGGGTCGATGATGGCCCCGGGCAGCCCGACATGCGGCCAGCGATGCAGCTCGCGGCCCTCCATGTCGATGACATGCGTCACCCCGTCCGGGCCGCCGTAGCAGAGTGCGCTGCGCCAAGCCTCGGGCGCAGCAGGGACGGTAACGCCGGTCGGGAATATCGTCGGACTGGCACAGGCTTGATCTCCGCACAGGAGTCGGGTGACGAGCAGGGAGGCCGCGAGAGCGACCAGCGCAGCAGGACTGACATGATGTCGCATCATTCCATGCGAGCCCGCCGACCGGCGCGCGTCAATCCCGCCAGGCCGACAATCGGAGGAGGCGTCAACGGACAGCTATCGCACGAGTATCATCGAGCGGCTGCCTGGGTTCCCGGCGCCAGCAGCACCGCGCCTTTGGGTCCCCTCGCCACACGCACGTAGGCCGGGCCAAACGCACGAATGATCGGGTCATAGCCTAGTCTGCGGATCGCATCATGGTGCGTCGCGGTTCCCGGCTCATACTCGAGCAACGTGAAGGCACCTTCGGGCGTCAACGCACGAACAGGCGCCGTCATCATGTGTTGCGTCAGGTTGAAGACGTCGAGCCGGAACGGCTTGCCTGCCCAGTAGCAAAGCGACTGCGTTTCGCAGCCGACCGGACCCGCGGAGGCGGCGAGGTACTGGATCATCGGCTGCCACGCGGCCTGTCGTGCGGCGCGACGGGTGACGTCATGCCAGGCTGCCGGCAGGTGCCACGGCATCGCGCCCAGCACGGGAAGTGCTGCGAAGACGCAGAGCGATGCAGGCCCCGGCAGACCTCGCCGGCGCGTGACGCCGGGCAGGGACGTCAACGCCAAGCCGAAGCCGATGCAGAGTGCCACGATCGTCTCGAAATGCGCATTGTAGTTCACACCTTCGCCGATGCGCTGGGCGACGCCCGTCGGCAGTGCGATGCAGGCGAACAGTGTCGCCAGTCTTGCGCCGTCGCCCGACCATCGTCGCCGCAGCCATGCCGCGGTGACCGCGGCCATCGGCAGCAGGGGTGCGACACCGCCGATCGCATTCGTCAGCAGATGCAGCCGGAACACCCGCCGATGCTGCAGGATGTCGAAGAAGGCGACGTGGCCGAACAGCGCCGCCATGAGGCCGAGCCCCGCCCCTGCGGCGGTCCCCGCGGCCACCAGCCAGATCGCGGCGGCGCGGGGATTGAGCCAGGCCAGCCACAGCGTCAGGGCCAGCGGCAGCGCCACCAGGTTATGCTTGACGAACCCCCCCATGACCATGAGCAACGCAGCGGCGACGATCTGCCGGAACGGCAGCGTGCCCGCGCGCAGCCGGTGCGTCGCTCCGCCGCGCAGCAGCAACGCCAGGCTGGCGAGCTGCAGCGCGTGTGCGAGCCATTGCGGATCGTCCATCGCGACGTAGCTGCGCGAGAACGTGCTGACCAGCAGCAGCAGCAGGAGTGCTGCGGCGGCGCCCGCACGCAAGCTACCCCCGAGTTGCCGGACGCAGAGTCCGACCAGCCCCGCCGTCGCCAGCAAGGCCACCAGTGCGACGACGCGCCCGGCAATGATCATGTCGCCGAAGACGAAGCGGCCGGCGGCGCCGACGATGAAGAAGCCCAGCGGCGGGTAGTTGTTGAAGACGAGGCTGTCGGCACCGGGATAGAGCGGCCCGGCGCCGGGCGACACCGCGCGCGAGTCGAAGCCGGCATTCCAGCCTTCGTTGTAGTTGATCGGGATTTGCAACGGGATCGTCAGCACTGGCCCCAGCAGCAGCACGCCGAGCAGCGCCGCCCCGGCGAGCAGCACAGCATCGAACGGGGTCAAATGGATTCTCAAGGCTAAGCCTTGAGCGGGTCCAGGGCAGAGCCCTGGCCTTGAGCCCGCCCGACCCTCAATACCGCAGCCGGATGGCGATGCGGTTGGCCCCCGCATGCACCGCGATGCGGACCGCCCGGAACGATGGGGGCGCCAGCAGCACCGTTGCGTTGTTCGAGAAGCCGTAGCCCTCCACAGGCAGTCCGAGGAAGTTGCGGTCGAAATGGTGGTTGTCGTTCTCGTCGTGATAGACCGCGACGGCGTAGGATCCGGGGGCAGCGAGAGCGAAGCAGGCCTGCGCCGCCTTCATGGTGAGCAGCACCCGGATCAGGCCGATGCTTCCCTTGTGCGCCAGGAACGCGGCCGGATCGGAGCCGTAGAGGGTAAAGGTGACGTTGCCTGCGTCGCTTCTCGCACCCGTCACGGTGACGAAGAGGCGGGGGATCGAGCTCGACGCGTCCGCGTCCAGACACGGTCTGGCGGCAACGCCTTCGCCCTGTGCCGGCCGGGGCACGCAAAAAAGGCTGAGCAGCAGCCATGCCACGCCCCATCGCCAGCGGACCAAGGGCCACAGATCCCGGCTCGACGCCGCGGGCGATTGAGCGATCATGCTGCGGCGTCGTGAACGCGTCCAGGCGGCGAGTCAACGGGTCGCCGATTGATCCCAGGGCCGCCGGAACGTGGCGAGCATGGCCGGATCTTGACGGCAATGATCGAGACTGACGTACTCGCGCCTCGTCGCTGCCGGATCGTGTCACGGGCCGGACCTGAAAGCTTCCTCTCGAGGATCGTTCCTGCCTGTGTTGAACCCAATCGCGCCGACCCCGTCCGCCCCTGGCCATGCCCGCTGCCTCGCCGACTTCCCCTCCCTGGCCGACGCGCTCGATCATGCTGCCCGGGGCGAGGCCGGCATCAACTTCTATTCCGGACGCGGGGTGCTGCTGGAAGCGCTGCCCTATCGCGTGCTGCAACAGCAGGCGATGGCGTGCGCACGCCGGATGCTCGCCCTCGGCCTGCAGCGGGGCGAGCGGGTCGCCATGATTGCGGAGAGCGAGGGCGACTTCGTCCGGATCTTCTTCGCCTGCCAGTATGCCGGCCTGGTGCCGGCGCCGCTACCGCTGCCGGCCGCGTTCGCCGGTCGCGAGAGCTACGTCGCCAGCCTGCGTCGCATGATCCAGAGTGCGGGCGCCAGTGCCGCGTTCGCGCCGGAGATGCTGACCGCCTGGCTGCGGGAGGCGACCGACGGGCTTGGCCTGCGCATGGTCGGCGCGGTCGCGGAGCTGGCGACGGTGGTGCCGGACGGGGGCGCCTTGCCGGCGCCGGACCCGTCCAGCCTCTCCTACCTGCAATTCTCCTCCGGCAGCACCCGGTTTCCGCTCGGCGCGGCGGTGACGCAGCGGGCGGTGATGGCGAACGCCGCCGCCATCGGCCGGCACGGCCTGGCGGTTCGCGACGGCGACCGCGGCGTCTCCTGGCTGCCGCTCTACCACGACATGGGGCTGGTCGGCTTCCTGCTCACGCCCGTCGCCTGCCAGATCTCGGTCGACCTGCTGCCGACGCGCGAGTTCGCCCGCCGGCCGCTGGTCTGGCTGGACCTGATCAGCCGGCATCGCGCCACCCTGTCCTACAGCCCCTCCTTCGGCTACGAGCTCTGCGCCAGACAGTCCGAGAGTGCCGCCGCCGGGCTGGATCTCTCCTGCTGGCGGGCCGCCGGGATCGGCGGCGACATGATCCGTCCGCAGGTGCTGCGCGGCTTCGCCGATCGCTTCGCCAGCCGCGGCTTCCGGCCGGAGGCCTTCGTGGCGAGCTACGGCATGGCCGAGGCGACGCTCGCCCTGAGCTTCGCCCCGCTCGATATCGGCATCCGCACCGACGTGATCGCGCGCCGGGCGCTGGAGCATCAGCGGCTGGCATTGCCGAGCATCAGCGACGACGACGCCGAGGCGCGCGGATTCGTGCGATGCGGGCGGGTGCTGCCCGGGCACGAGCTGGAGGTGCGCGACGAGGCCGCCCAGGCACTGCCCGAACGCCGCATCGGCACCATCTTCGTGCGCGGTCCCAGCATCATGGACGGCTATCACGGCCATGCCGAGGAGACCGCGCGCGTGCTCTCCGCCGACGGCTGGCTGAATACCGGCGATCTCGGCTATCTGAGCGACGGCGAGATCGTCGTCACCGGCCGGGCCAAGGACCTGATGATCGTCAACGGCCGCAACATCTGGCCGCAGGACCTCGAATGGGCCGCCGAGACCGCGCTGCCGGTGCTGCGCAGCCGCGACGTGGTGGTGTTCTCGATCGATAGCGGCGCCTCCGAGGAGGTCGTTGCCCTGGTGCAGTGCCGCGCCACCGCGCCGGGCGCGCGGGCGGCCTTGCAGGCGGAGGCGGCGGCGCTGTTCCGGCGCCGGCACGGGGTCGAGGTCTCGGTGGTGCTGGTGCCGCCGCGCAGCCTGCCGCAGACCTCGTCCGGCAAGCTCAGCCGCGCCCGCGCCAAGCAGATGCTGCTCGCCGGCGCGTTCGATGCGGCAGCCCCGATCTCCTCGGTTGCCTGAGGCTGGGCGGCACGGACATCGCACGGCGGCACCGCTGGTGGCGCTTACCGGCGCCACCGGCTTCCTCGGCCGGCATCTCGCGATCGCCCTGGCGGCGCGCGGCCTGCGCCTGCGCGTGCTGGTCCGCCGGTCGTCCGCCCGCGTGCCCTGGCACGATCTCGCCCCGGAGCTGGTCGCGGGCGACCTCGACGATGCCGCCGCCCTGAGCCGCCTCGTGCGGGACGCGGACGTGGTGATCCACGCCGCCGGGCTGATCCAGGCGCGATCGCGGCGCGAGTTCCTGGCGGTCAATCGGGACGGTGCCGGCCGGCTGGCCAGTGCGGCGCGGCGCCAGGCGCCGGCCTCGCACCTGATCGGCATCTCCTCGCTGGCGGCGCGCGTGCCGGGCCTGTCACCCTACGCGCAGAGCAAGCATGCCGGCGAGTATGCCCTGGCCGCTGCGTTTGGCGGCCGCCTGACGATCCTGCGGCCGCCGGTGATCTACGGTCCGTGGGACCGCGCGACGCTGGGGATCTTCCGTGCGGCGGCGCGGCGCATCGTGCCGGTGCCGGGGCCCGCGAGCGCGCGCCTGGCGATGATCCATGTCGGCGATGCCGCCGCCGCGATCGCGGCACTGGCGGCCTGGCGCGAGGCGCCCGGAGGCGGCGTCCACGCCCTTGCCGACGACAACCCGGCAGGGTATGCGCCGCGCGAGATCCTCGGCCTGGCCGCCGCCGCGCTCGGCAACCGTCCGCGCTTCGTCCGGCTGCCGGGCTCGGCCGTGCGCCTTGCCGGGCATGCGGCCGGCCTGCTCGCGGGGCTGCGCGGCCGTCCGGCGCTGTTCAGCGCAGGCAAGGCGCGCGAGATGCTGTATCCGGGATGGGGGGTCTCGGCCACGGAACTGCTGCCGGCGGCGCTCGCGCCGGCGGCGATGGGTCTTCGAGAGGGCTTCGCCTCGACCGTCGCGTGGTATCGAGAGGCGGGCTGGCTGGCCTGACCGCGGAGAGGGAGCAGAGGGGGCATCGATGACGGACGTGCAGGCGATCACCCGGCTGGTGATCGAGGCGATCGCCGCCAATCCCAAGATCACCCGGCCGGTCACCGCCGGCACGGTGATCGCAGAGGATCTCGGCCTGGACTCGCTGGCGGTCATGAACGTCGTGATGGACATCGAGGACAAGCTCGACGTCTCGGTGCCGCTCGACCGCCTCGCCGATATTCGCACGGTCGATGATCTGGCGCACTGCCTCGCCGAGCTCGTGCCCCCAGCTTGAGCGGGCGGGACCGATCGGCGATACAGACTTCCTTGCTGCACCGGGTCGTTCCCGGTGGCGCCGTTCGGCCAGGCCGTCCCGGCGGACCGCAGCCTCGTTGACAGGACCGTGCACGATGCCCCTCACCCAGTACCGTCCGAGCCGGGCCACCCCACCGGGTGCCGCATCCCGCCCGATGCGCCGCATCGAAGCCGTCTGAGCATGCCGATCCTCGACAAGTTCTCCGCCCTCGGCACGATGCGGGAGTCGCTGCTCCATGCCGGACGGGACCCGTTCGGCGTCGTCATCGAGCAGGCGCTCTCGGCCACCGAAGGCGTCATCGACGACCGGACGGTGCTGCTGTTCGGCACCAACAACTATCTGGGCCTCAGCCACGACCCGGCCTGCCTGGCCGCCTCCGTCCAGGCGGTGCGCCGGCATGGCACCGGCACCACCGGCTCGCGCATCGCCAACGGCAGCTACGACCTGCACGGCCAGCTCGAAGCCGAGCTGGCGCAGTTCTATCGGCGCCGCTCCTGCATGGTGTTCACCACCGGCTACCAGGCCAATCTCGGCATGCTCTCCGTGCTTGCGGGCAAGGACGACTACCTGCTGATCGACGCCGACAGCCATGCCAGCATCTATGACGGCAGCCGGCTGAGCCAGGCGCAGGTGATCCGCTTCCGACACAACGACGCCGACGACCTGTATCGGCGGCTGCGACGCCTCGGCGAAGTGCCCGGCAGCAGGCTGGTGGTGGTGGAGGGCATCTACTCGATGCTCGGCGACACCGCCCCGCTCGCCGAGATCGCCGCGGTCAAGCGCGAGACCGGGGCGACGCTGATGGTCGACGAGGCGCACTCGTTCGGCGTGCTCGGCGAGCACGGGCGCGGGCTCGCCGAGGCGGCGGGCGTGGAGGAGGATGTCGACTTCATCCTCGGCACCTTCTCCAAGAGCCTGGGCAGCATCGGCGGCTACTGCGTCTCCGACCATCCGGGCTTCGACCTGCTGCGTGTCGCCTCCCGGCCGTACATGTTCACCGCCTCGCTGCCGCCCGCGGTGATCGCCTCGGCGCGTGCCGCCCTCGGCCGGCTGCGCGAGGCGCCGGAGCTGCGCCAATCGCTTTGGGCGAACGCACGGCGGCTGCATGGCGGCCTGCATGCGGCTGGCCTCGAGCTGGGAGCGCGGGTCAGCCCGATCGTGGCCGTGCGCATGCCGGATGTCCCGACCGCGGTCGCCTTCTGGAACCGGCTGCTGGAGCAGGGCGTCTACGTGAACCTCGTGCTGCCGCCGGCAACGCCGGACCAGCGGCCGCTGCTGCGCTGCAGCGTCACCGCCTGTCATGACCAGGCGCAGGTCGATTTCGCCGTGGCCCGGATCGCGGAGACGGCTGCGGTGCTTGGGGTTGCGCTGGAAAGGCCAGGGCTCTGCACTGGACCCGCTCAAGGCGCAGGCTTCAGAATCCAGTTGTCTTGAATAAATGGTTTCCAAAGGCCGAGGCCTTTGGCGGGTCCAGGGCAGAGCCCTGGCCTTTCATCTCTCAGGCCAGTTCCTTGCCGTACACCCGATAGGTCTTGTACGGCACGCCGCCGACGGCTTCGATGATGCGGCACATGGCCGCGTTGTCCTCGAGGATCCAGGACAGCTCGATCGAGCGCAGGCCGAGCCGGCGTGCTTCGCGTCGGACGGCGTCGATCAGCAGGAACGGCACCAGGCTGCCGAGTAGCCCGTGGCTGAAGCTGCGCCGGATCCCCATCAGCGGCACCCTGGCCGTGCGCACGCCGGCGACCTTCAGGCGCCAGAGCAGCCGGGCCCAGCCGAACGGCAGCAGGCGGCCGCCGAGATCGCGTATGGCCTCGTTCAGGTTCGGCAAGCCGACGATGAAGCCGATCGGGCGGCCGGCGAACTCGGCGAACCAGACCAGCTTCTCGTCGAGCAGCAGGCGGAGCTGCTTGGCGAGCTGATCGGTCTCCGCCTCGCTGAGCGGCACGAAGCCCCAGTTCTCCGACCAGGCGTCGTTGAACAGGTCGCTGACGGTGGCGACCTCCTGCTTGTAGCGCGACAGATCGAGCGGACGGATCACCAGCCCGTCCGGCATGGCGCGGTCGAGCATCCGGCGGATCCCGCCCGGCAGATCGCTCGCGATGTCGTACAGGTAGGCGAACAGGTCCTTCTCCTTGCGGTAGCCCTGTTCCTCCAGGCGAGGGCCGACATGAGGCTGGTCGTGACCCATCAGCAGCATCGGCGGGGTCTCGAAGCCGCGCACCAGCACGCCGACGGAATCGTTGGCCGACAGGTTGAACGGGCCGATGATCCGCCCGACGCCCTGCCGGCGCTGCCAGGCCTCGACGCAGCCGAGCAGGGCCTCGAAGATGGCGGGATCGTCCTCGGCGGCGATCATGCCGAAATGGCCGACCGCCTCGCCCGCGTGCCGGTCCAGCTGCGCGCTGATCCGACCGACCTCGCGACCACCGCGCTGCGCCAGCCAGTAGCGCGCCTTCGCGTGCTGGAAGTAGGGGTTGTGGCGCGGCCGCAGGATCTTGCGCTGCTCGTCGTGCAGGGGTGCGACGTAGGCGGCATCGCCGCGGGAGAGCCGGTCGGGCAGTTCGATGAAACGGCGCAGCCGGGCGCCGCCCTCGACCGGGACGATCTCCACCCCGGCGCGCCGGCTCGTCATGGCGAGACGGTCGGCTGCCGGATTGCGGGCGCCGGCGGCGGCCGGTCACGCGGCGGCGCTCCGGTCTGCCGCATCACCCAGGGAAAGCGCTGCGCCTGTTCCAGGTCGTAGCCCAGGTTGAAGACGTGGGGGCTGCGCGGCCGGCTGCGGCTGTCGGCGTAGTAGGTGTCGAACAGCCGGTCCGGCAGGAAGCTGACGATGCCGTAATTGCCGCCCTCGTGGTGGAAGTGGTGCAGCAGGTGGGTCTGCTTCATGTATTGCAGCAGGCGGCTGTGCGGCTTGTAGTTCAGGTGCTGGATGCAGTGGCAGAACTCGTAGGCGCAGGTGGTCAGCAGCCCTGTCGCGAACGCGGCGGCCGCCCCGCCGAGCCCGCCGATGGCGCCGCCGATCGGCAGCGTGATCGCGGCCATGGTGGGCACGGTGTTGGCAGGCGAGCCGAACAGCACCTCGAGGCGATGCGGATCCTGGTGATGGTCGAAATGGATGCGCTTCCACAGCGAGGCGGTCCACTCGCTGCGATAGAGCCAGCGTCCGTGCAGGACGAAGCGGTGGATCAGGTACCAGGCGAACGGATAGGCGACCAGGGTCGCCAGCACTGCCAGCAGCGGCCGGCCCCAGCCATGCGACGCGGTGCCGGCGAGCACGGCGCCGCCGACCGCGAGCACGAGATAGATCTGGATCGCGGGATACAGCAGATAGGCGCGCCACAGCTCGCCGAGGGACATCCTACCGAGATCGTAGCTGCGTCCGCGCCAGGCCTTGTTCCAACTCACTCGGTGGTTCTCCCTGCGCTGCCCGCACGTCTGTAGCCCTTCGCCCTCCCCAGAACAAATCACCCGCCGCCTTGCGCCCGACCCCGGCAGGCGGGTCGGCTGGCGCGCCGCGGCAGATCCGGCTAAGCCTCGCCGATGCTGTTCACGCACGCGTGTCGCCGGCAGCCTGGCCGGGCGGCATGACGATCCCCCCTCTGGTGCATTTCTGCTGGATCGGCAGCGAGCTGTCCTGGGCGGCTGCCTTCGCCGTGCTGTCGGCCGCCGAGCGCAGCGGCATGCAGACGATCCTGCTGCATCATACCGATGCGCTCGAGCCGGGCGCACCGCTGCGGGCGCTCGCCGGCGCGGTCCGGGTGCAGCTCGACCGGATCGATCCGCACGCGCTGCTGACCCAGGTCGGCGACGGCCTCGGCCTCGGTCCGGAATTGGCACGGCTCTATGACGGCCTGCCGGGGCCGGTCATGCGCACCGATCTGCTGCGCGCGGCGATATTGTACCGCCATGGCGGCATCTATCTCGACCTCGATACCGTCACCGTCGCCTCGCTGCTGCCGCTGCTGGACCCGGCCCAGTTCGTCGGCACCGAGTTCATCGTCTGGCCCCAGGCGGTGCGCCGTTCGCGTTCGCCCGTGACCTGGGTCCGGCATCTGGGCCTCGACCTGCTTCGCCGCGCGCTGCGCGCCTCGCCGCAGGGCTGGAGGCTGTTCCGACGGGTCGAGCGGCTCTATAGCCGCGGCCTGAACAACGCGGTGATGGGTGCGGAGCCGAACGCGCGGCTGTTCGCGGACTACCTGCGCGCGATGCTCGACGTGCCCCGTCCGCGCCTGGCCCGGGCCTACGCGCTGGGTCCGGACCTGCTCGGCGAGGTGGTGCGTCGCTATCGCCACGGCGACCTGGTGATCCAGCCGCCGCGCGTGTTCTACCCGCTGCCGCCGGAGATCTCCGAGCACTGGTTCCGGATCGGACGCGGCGCCGGGCTGGACGCGGTGCTGTCGGCCGAGACGCGGGTGGTGCACTGGTATGCTTCGGTGCGCACGCGCGCGCGCGTCGCCGAGATCGATCCGGACTACGTGCGGAAGCACCGGATGCGCCAGCTCTACAGCCGGCTGGTCTGTTCGTGCATCGCCGATCTGCCGCGCACCGCCTGACGATCTGCAAGGAAGCCGAGACGTGTCAGACCTCGCCCCGATCCGCCAGGACGTGATCGAAGCAACCGCCGCCCCGACCAAGTGCCTCATCGTCGCCGCCGGCCAGGGCACGCGGCTGCGCGAGAAGGGCGAGCTCAAGCCGTTGATCCGGCTGCACGGCACCGCGCTGATCGAGCACGTGATGGAGCGTGCGCGCAGCGCCGGGATCGAGGAGTTCTTCGTCGTCAGCGGCTATCGCGGCGAGGAGCTGCGCCGCGAACTGGACGCTTGCGCGCAACGCCGGCGCCTGCGCATCACGCACGTCGTCAACGAGGACTGGCAGCGCGCCAACGGCGTCTCCCTGCTCAGCGCCAGGCGCTACCTGCGCGAGCCGTTCCTGCTGACGATGTGCGACCACCTGATCGATCCGCAGATCTCGCGCGCGCTGCTGACGACGCCGTTCGAGCCCGACAGCGTCACCCTGGCGGTGGACTACAACATCGACAATCCGCTGAACGATCCGGACGACGTCACCCGGGTGCGCTGCACCGGCGGCCGCATCGAGCAGATCGGCAAGTCGATCACCGAGTACAACGCCATCGATACCGGCGTCTTCCTGTGCACGCCGATCATCTTCCAGGCGCTGGACGAGAGCCAGGCGCACGGCGACGACAGCATCTCCGGCGCGATGAACGTGCTTGCGCGATGGCGCAAGGCACGGGTGCTCGACGTGCGCGACCGGCTCTGGGTCGATGTCGACGATCCGTTCGGCTACGGCAAGGCGGAACGGCTGCTCGAGGCCGGGCGGCTGTGACGCAGGCGCGCGAGCCGGCCGGGGGCGTGATCCATGCAGATCGCTGAGCCGGTCCGGCGCACCGCGGAGATCGAGGACCCGACCAACCTCGCGGTGATCCATCCGTTGTCGAACCGCCTGACGCCGCTACTGGCGCGGCTGCGCGTCGCCCCGAACGCCGTCTCGCTCGCGGGCATGCTGTGCGGGACCCTGGCCGGGTACGCCTATTTCCGCAGCCAGGATGCGCGCTTCGCGGTCGCGGGCTTCGTGCTGATGATCGCCTGGCACGTCCTGGACGGCGCCGACGGCCAGCTCGCGCGCCTGACCCGCTCGCAGTCGGAGACCGGCAAGGTCCTCGACGGGATCTGCGACTACGTCACCTTCATCGCCGTGTACCTGGGCCTGGCGCTGCGTCTCGGCCGGCCCGGTCACGGCTGGGTCTGGCTGCTGGTGGCGCTGGCCGGCGCCTGCCACGCGGTGCAGTCCGCTGCCTACGAGGTGCAACGCCAGGATTACGACGCCTGGGGCCGCGGACGCGAGACCAAGCGGTTCGCGGCGCCGGCGCCCCTGCGGCCCGCAGCCGGGCAGGGGGCGATCGCGCTGCTGCACGGATGCTACCTGCGTATCCAGTTCCTCGCGGTCGGCTTCGATGCGGCGTTCCGCGCCCAGATGGACGCAGCACTTTCGCGCTCGCCCGAGGCTGCGATGGCGATCCGGCGACGCTACCGGGCGGTGTTCGCCCCGCCGGTGCGGCGATGGTCGATCCTGTCGGCGAACACCCGGACCATCGGCATCTTCCTCTGCACGCTGCTGCAGGTTCCGCTATTCTACTTCGTCTTCGAGATCGCCGGCTTCACCCTGATCCTGGTCCTGCTCGCCTGGCGGCAGTGCGTGCGCAAGCGGCGGTTTCTTGGTTGCGAGCTTCAAGGCCAGGGCTCTGCCCATTGATCCGCTTCGCGGCTCAATCGCTCAAGGCTCAGCCTTGAGAATCCGTCTACAGGTCCAGGTTTAGCGGCAGGATGACGAGGTCTCGCACGACGACATTCCTCGGCCGCGTCAGCATGAAGAGGACGGCGGCGGCGACCTCGCCGGGTTGCATGAGAGCGCCCGACGCGAGCGCGTCATCCATCTTCTCCTTCGGCCAGTCCTTCAGGAGTGCCGTCACCACCGGGCCCGGGGCGACACCGCCGACGCGAATGCCGTGCTTGGCAACCTGCCGGCGGACGGTATGGATGAAGGCCTGCACCGCATGCTGGGACGCCGTGTAGATCGGCTCCCAGACCACCGGGATCATCCCTGCGACCGAGCTCGTGACGATGATGTCGCCCGTCTTGCGCTCGATCATATGCGGCAACACGGCGTGGATCGACCGGAAGACGGCATTGACGTTGAGGTTCAGCATACGATCCCAGGCGTCGGGATCCCCCTCCGCGACCTCGCCACCGATGTAGGATCCGGCGTTGGCGTGGAAGATGTCGAGCGAACCGGCGCTCTGCAGGATCCGCGGCATCATCCTGGCAACGCTCGCGGGCGTCATCAGATCGACAACGAGGGGGAGCGCACGGGGACCAAGCTCGGCCGCCAGCGCCTTGAGCCGCTCCTCGGCCACGTCGATCAACACGACGGTCGCACCTTCCGCAAGAAAGAGGCGTGCACATTCCAGGCCGATCCCGGACGCCGCACCCGTGATGGCGGCGACCTTCCCCGTCAGAGACTGCGTCATATAGCCTTCTCTCTCTCGTTCATCCCGAAACTAGAAGATCAGGCGCTGGAGCAGAAGGCAGAACAGTCGCCATTCATGCCGATCGGAACTTGTTGATCTGATGCGGGTCTGGGGGCGCTTGCCCCCAGCGGGGCGTGGGGGGGGGCCCCCCCACTACACCCCCCCGCGGGGGTAGAGAACCCAGGGGAATGCGGCGCCAACCCAACCCCCCCCCCC
>CAXUCM010000027.1:14050-17823 GCA_964249315.1 uncultured Acetobacteraceae bacterium
CGCCCTTTTTTTTTTTTTTTGGGGGGGGGGGGGGGGGGCCGCCCCCCCCCGGGGGGGGGGGGGGCCCCCCCCCCACATCTCAGCCCCCTGGCGTCGTATCCTACCGATGCGAATGCCGGAACAAGGCAACCGCCAGCACCATCAGCAGCAGGGAGGGCGCGAGCGCCGTTGCCGCCGGGTTGAGGTCGAGCAGCAGGTCGAGATGGTCGGTGATCTGCTGGGCCAGCGAGAACACGATGCCGATCGCGGCCCCGATCGTGATCTGGCGTCCGAGGTTGTGCGCGCGCGGCGGAGCGAAGGCGAACGGTGCGGCGATCATGATCATCGCCGCGATCGAGAACGGGATGCTGAGCTTCGACCACAGCTCCTGCTCGTAGCGCGTCGCCTGCTGGTGCCGCTGCTTGAGGCCGCGGACGTACCGGTACAGCGCGATCGGCGGCATGCTCTCGGGCGGCAGGATCAGCAGCTGGGTCTGCTTGGCACTGATGAACGAGTGCCAGGAGTACGACGTCAGACGTTCGGTCTCGAACGTCGCGGACTCGACGGTGCGCTTGCGGATGACGCCGGTGAGCAGCCAGGTGCCGGTCGCCCCGACATCGGCGCGATCGGCATGGATGAAGCTCGTCAGCCTGCCGGTCGCATCGAAGGCGTAGATGTCGATGTCCCGCGGGATGTTGCCGTCCTCGAACTTCTGCACGCTCAGGTACTGGCCGTCGCCCTGCGCCCAGAAGCTGTCGTCGCCGCGCAGCGCCGTCAGCGAGGTCAGTGCCGCCGACCGACGCTCCTGCGCCAGCCGCTGTGCCGCCGGGATGACGAACTCCGCAAGCAGGAACAGCACGACGACGATCGGCACGGCAAGCCGGACGATCCGGCCCATGATGCGGTTCTCGGAGAAGCCCAGCCCGCGCATCGCCGTCAGCTCGAGGTTGCGGTCCAGCAGCCCCAGCGCCAGCAGGCTGCCCAGCAGCATCGAGACCGGTGCGACCTGCAGCAGGCGGTGCGGCGCGGTCAGCAGCACGTAGGCGACGGCGTCGCCGACATGGTAGCGACCCTGTCCGACCGAGGCGAGCTGCTCGACGAACTCGAGCAGGCTGAACAGCGCGGTGAGCGTCGCCGCGACCAGGGCGGATGTCCGGAACGTGGCAGCCTCGACGTAGCGGCCGAGCAGCGCCATGACCGTCAGGCAGGCGTCCGGGCCGGGCGGCTTGGATCGCCCCCCAGGCTCATGCGCGTCCGCCGCTGAACGCGGCATCCTTGCGCGGCCCGTACAGCGCGGCGAGCAGGAACAGGCTGAGCAGCGACGGCACCCACCAGATGCCGGGGAAGCTCGCCACCGCGCCGTGCTGGACCCAGGTCCGCGCCGAAGTGCACAGCATGTAGTAGCCGACATAGGCCAGGATCGCGGCTCCCAACCGGGCATACCGGCTCTGTTGCGGCCGGCCCCGGCTCATCGGAATGCCGAGCAGCCCGAGCAGCAGCGTCGAGATCGGCGTCGACAGCCGCCACTGGAACTCGGCGATGTCGGGGGCGGCGTCGGACGATGCCAGCCGCGCGCTGCTGGCGTCGACGGCGCCCCGTTCGCTCGCGGGATCGCGGCCCCGGTCGGGATTGATGATGAAGTCGCGCGCGTCCAGGATCTGGTCGGCCTGACCCGCGCCGAGGCCGATATCGTAGATATGCGCGTCCCGCAGGATGACCCTGCCGTCTCGCGCCGCCGTCCGCGGCAGCTTGCCGGCGAGCCGCGCATGGATCACCCGGATGCTGTCGCCGCGCCAGAGCTGCACGAACACGTCCCGGGCCGGGCTGTGCGGCCCGTCGCGATGGGCCAGGAAGATCACCCGGTTGCCGTGCTGGCCGACATAGAACGTGCCGGCCTGCATCGCTTCGACGTTGAGCATGCCCTCGGAGCGGGCGGACAGCGCGTGGATCTGCTGATAGGCCCAGGGCCGCACCACCAGCGACAGCACCCCGACGACGATCGCGAGGGCTGCCGACAGCACGAGCACCGCCTGCTGCATCCGCCTCGGGGTCAGGCGCAACGCGAAGGCGGCGGTGAACTCGGAGTCGCCGTGCAGCCTGGCGAACGACAGCACCACCGCGATGTAGAGCGATACCGGGATCAGCACTTCCAGCGAGATCAGCACCTTCAGCCCGACCAGCTCGGCGATGATGTCGACCGGCAGCAACCCGTTGACGGCATCCGACAGGAACACCGCCGCGGTGTAGCTGGCGAACAGGGCGACCAGGATCGCCAGCACCGGGAGCAGCGGCTTGCGCATCTCCCGTCGCAGATACCGGTTGAAGATCAACGCGTTACGCCGCTTGCGCGTGGCCGCGCGCCGATCGCACGCAGTCCGTTGCCGTCAAACCTGCCGAGGGACCCGAGAGCGCGCACCCAGGCTAGATAGCGGTTTTGCCGGGGATGGCCAAATCCCGACCTGACGCCCCGACCCGCCGAGTCTCAAGAATGACGCCCCGCCGCCTTGACTGTTCCTTCGAACTCACCCTACGCCCGGCGTGAATGAAAATCCTCTTCGCCTTCGAGAACATCCTGCCGAGCAGCGAGGCGGATGCGGAAGTCTTCACCACGACCGCCAGCTATCTCGCCCGCCTCGCCACGCAGTCATGGCTGCACGTGCCGATGCTGCCCCGGTCACGACGTCGGAGCGGCAGCGCGCCGGCCGGACTCGCGCTGATCCGCGCCTGCGCGCCGGCCCGGCCGGCGGCGCTGCGGCACTTCTGCTGCGGCCTGAGCCTGGTGCTGCGCCCTGAGTTCCGCCAGGCCGACCTCGTCTATACCCGCAACCTCTGGGTCGCCTGGCTGGCGATGCTGTTCGGGCAGCGCGTCGCCTTCGACCATTACCGCCCCTGGCACGACCAGATCCCGCCGCTGCAGCCATGGATCCGGGCGCTGATCAGCCACCGCCGCTTCCTGGTCAATATCTGCCACTCCGACTACACGAGGAACCGCTACGCCGCGCTCGGCGCGCCGGAGAGCAAGCTGCGCTGCATCCGCAACGGCTTCGAGCCGCGCCGGATGCAGCCGGTGCTCCCGATCGCCGCCGCCAAGCGCCGCATCGGCGTCGCCGACGACCGCAAGACGGTGGTCTATACCGGCCGCGGCAACCGCCAGAAGGGCCGGGCCCTGCTGGTCGAGGCCGCCCGGCGCCTGCCGGAGCTGCTGTTCATCGTGGTCGGCTCGTACGGCGACGGTCCGATCGAGGCGATGACCAGCCAGGCGGACAATATCCGGATGGTGCCGTGGCAGCCCGCCGAGAGCCTCGGCGCCTGGCTCTACGCGGCCGACGTGCTGCTGATCCCGCCCTCGCGGCAGCCGCTCGCCCGGTTCGGCTCCACCGTGCTGCCGCTGAAGCTGTTCTTCTACATGGCGTCCGGTCGCCCGATCCTCGCCGGCGACACCGTCGACATCAGGGAGATCCTCGAGCATGACGGCAACGCCTTCCTCTGCCAGCCGGACTCGCCGGAGGCGCTGGTCCGCGCCCTGCGGACGCTCACCGGCGACGCGCCGATGGCGGCCCGTCTCGGGGCGGCGGCGCGCGAGGACAGTCTCGAGCTGACCTGGGAGGCACGCGCGCAGCGGATCGCCGATCTCCTGGCGGCCCGGCTGATCGCCACCCCGGCGGCCTGCGTCGCCTGGAGCGGTGCCCAGATCCGCGCCTGGATCGGCCAGTCCGGGCGCTGGCTGCTGCACCTGGTGCGCGCGCGCTCCTGGGTGCTGCCGGCCGCGATCGCCCTCTCCGCCGCGCCTGCCC
>CAXUCM010000028.1:0-17801 GCA_964249315.1 uncultured Acetobacteraceae bacterium
GCATCTGCAGGGCAAGATCGAGACCGCGCTGCAGCGCATCGGCCTGCCGGCGGAACGCAAGCGGTTCCAGCCGCACGTCACCCTGGCGCGGGTGGACGGCATCGCCGAGCCGGTGCTTGCCGGCTGGCTCGCCGCGCACAACCTGCTGCGTTCGGAGCCGGTGGCGATCACCCATTTCACGCTGTTCTCCTCGCTGCTCGGCAAGGAGCAGCCGGTCTACGTCGCGGAGGTCGAATATGGACTGGGCACGCTCTAGAGGGGCGGTCGCGGCCGGGCTGCTGCTGGCCGGCGGCCTGGCGTGGCCGCACGCCGCGCGCGCGCTGACGCAGGTCTCGGGCCCGGTGCAGATCGGGCCGTCCAGCGGCGACGGCGACGCGCAGAACCGCAGCGCCACCCTGTCGACGGTCGTCACCAACCAGGGCGAGCTGCCGGACCGGCTGGTCAACGTCGCCTGCCCCGGACTCGGCACCGCGAACCTGCTCAACGGCCAGGTGCAGCCGGTGACGCCCGGCAGTCCCGCCGGCCCCGGTGAGCCGCGCAACGGCCTCGACCTGCCCGGCGCCGTCTCCGATCGCGCGACACCGGTCCCGGTGCGGATCGGGCTGAGCCAGGCGACCCAGCCGATGCTGGCCGGCACGCTGCTGCCCTGCTCGCTCTACTTCGAGCATGCCGGCCAGCGCATCGTCGTGTTCATGCTGGGCGCGCACGATCCCGCCTCGAACGAGCCGTGAGCCGGCGGCCGGCGCGCATCGTCGTGCTGACCGGCGCCGGCATCAGCCGCTGCTCCGGCCTCGATACCTTCCGCGACGCCGGCGGCATCTGGTCGCAGGTGCGGCTCGAGGACGTCGCCACCCCGGACGCCTTCGCCCGCGACCCGGCCCGGGTGCAAGGCGTCTACAATGCGAGGCGACGGCAACTGCCTCGGGTGCAGCCGAACCCGGCGCACCTCGCGCTGGCACGGCTGGAGGCCGGCTTCGAGGGCGAGCTGCTGGTGGTCACGCAGAACGTCGACGACCTGCACGAGCGCGCCGGCTCGACGCGGCTGCTGCACATGCATGGCGAGCTGCTGCGGGCGCGCTGCACCGGCTGCGGCGCCCGGCCCGACTGGCACGGCGACATCGACGGCGACACCCCCTGCCCGGCCTGCGCCGCCGCCGCGCTGCGCCCGGACGTGGTCTGGTTCGGCGAGATGCCGATGCACATGGAGGCGATCGAGCGGGCGCTGTCGCGATGCGACCTGTTCGTGGCGATCGGCACCTCCGGCACCGTCCATCCCGCCGCCGGCTTCGCGCTCGCCGCCGCGCATGCCGAGACCGTGGTGCTCAACCTCGAGGCGCCGGCGCAGGCCGCCGCCTTCGAGCGGCAGATCCTCGGCCCCGCCGGCGAGACCGTGCCGGCCCTGGTGCGCGACCTGCTGGAGCGATGAATACCGAAGCCGAGCTCGAGGCGCTGGTGCGCAACGCGCGCGCCTGCACCCATTGCGCCGCCCACCTGCCGCTCGGGCCGCGGCCGATCCTGCACGTCTCCGCCACCGCCCGGCTGCTGATCGCCAGCCAGGCGCCGGGGACCAAGGTGCACGAGAAGGGGATCTCGTTCTGGGACGCCTCCGGCGAGCGGCTGCGCGACTGGCTCGGCCTCGACCGCACGCAGTTCTACGACACCAGCCGGGTGGCGATCCTGCCGATGGGGATGTGCTATCCGGGCCGCCTGCCCGCCGGCGGCGACAATCCGCCGCGGCCGGAATGCGCCCCGCTCTGGCGCGACCGCATCCTGGCGCTGATGCCGGGGATCCGGCTGACGCTGCTGATCGGCACCTACGCGCAGAACCACGTGCTCGGTCCCGGCCTGATGACCGCGCGGGTGCGCGACTACCGCCGCCTGCTGCCGCGCTACTTCCCGCTGCCGCACCCGTCCTGGCGCACCGGCGTGTGGGAGAGCCGCAACCCATGGTTCCAGGCAGAGGTCCTGCCGGCCCTCAAGGCAGAGGTGGCATGCGCCCTGGACATGGTTTCGGGCGCCCACTAAACGACGGCTTGTGCGAGCGCTGTCCAGATTTCTGTTCCTGCTGCTGTGCGCCGTCGGCGTCGCGGGCGGCGAGACCAGGGCGGCCTGCGGCACCGTGGTGCTGCCGTCGGGCATCGGCCAGAGCGACCCGTCGGCGGTCACCTCGCTGAACTGGCTGCTGACGAACTCCGTCGACAACCAGGAAGCGATCTACCAGATCTTCCGGCCGCTGGTCTGGCTCGACCACCGCCAGAACTACGATGCGTCGATGAGCCTCGCCAGCGACGTCACGACGCCGGATGGCGGCCGCACCTGGCGGCTGACGCTCAAGCCCTGGGCCTGGTCCGACGGCGTGCCGGTGGACGCGAACGACGTGGTGTTCACCTTCGACCTGATCCGTCGGCTCGGCCCCGGCTACGTTGCCTACGGGGTCGGCGGCATCCCCGACCTGCTCGAACACGTGGCGGCGCTGTCGCCGCACCGCGTCGAGATCAGGCTCACCCGGCGGGTGAACCCGGACTGGTTCCTGCGGCTCGGGCTGGGCAACACCATCCGGCCGCTGCCCGAGCACGTCTTCCGCGGGCTGGACCCGGTGGCGCTGCGCGCCCGGCAGACCGATCCGCGCCTGTTCGCCGTCTCCGACGGGCCGTTCATGCTGGAGGACTGGCAGGTCGGCCGCCACCTCACGCTGGTCGCGAACCCGCGCTTCGGCGGCCGCAAGCCCGCGATCGAGCGGCTCGTGATCGACTTCCTGCAGGGCGGCAACGCGCTGCAATCGCTCCGCGCGGGCGAGATCGACGGCGCCGACATCCCGTTCCAGCTCTGGGACCTGGCCCGGGCGCTGCCAGGCTTCCGCAGCGAGGCGCTGGACGGACCGTTCGGCTTCATGTCGATGATGCTGAACTTCCGCTCGCGGCACGCACCCTTCCTCGCCGACCTGCGCGTCCGCCGCGCCATCGTCGCGGCGATCGACCAGAAGCAGATCATCGACCTCGTCTATCACGGCCAGGCCCGCGAGATTCACGGTCCCGTCCCGCCGGCGATGGGCGAGTTCCTCTCGCCGCTGGCGAGGAGCGGCTATCCCGACCTGCGCCACGATCCGGCGCGCGCGACGGCGCTGCTGGATCAGGCCGGCTGGAAGCCGGGACCGGACGGCATCCGGATCCGCGACGGTCACCGTCTCGCATTCGAGATCGAGGTCTCCGCCGGCGTGGCGGACCGGATCATCGCGTTGCAGATCATCCAGCGCAACCTGCAGGCGGTCGGCATCGCGCTCGCCATACGCGGCGTCGAGTTCAACGAGCTGCTCGCCACCCTGAACGGCAACGGCCATGACTGGGACAGCATCATGCTCGGCTGGACGATCGAGAGCTTCCCGGACCAGCAGGAGTTCTTCTCCTCCGACGGGGCCGTCAATTACGGCCATTTCCGCGATGCCCGCATGGACGCGCTGAACCAGGCGGTGATCTCCGGCTCCGGCCGCCAGGCGCTGGACGCGGCGCAGGACTATGCGGCCGAGCAGCAGCCGACGATCTTCCTGCCGCAGGGGCGGATCTCGGCGATGACCCGGATCGGGCTCGACGGCATCGCCGCCATGGCCAGCCCGAACGGCACCTGGGCGCCGGAGCTGCTGACCCTGGGCGGCACGCTCGCCTGCCACGACCCGTCTGCGCGCGGCTTGTCCGGGCAGACCGCACAGGAGATCGGCCATGCGCCTGCTCCGGGCCGTTAGCGGCAGGCTCGGCAGTGCCGCGCTGTCGCTGGCGATCCTAGTCACGCTGACCTTCGTGCTGGTCGCCATCGCGCCCGGCAGCCCGGTCTACGGCATCCTCGGCCCGAAGGCGGCGCCCGCCTCCATCGCCGCGCTGACCCACAGCCTCGGGCTCGACCGGCCGTTCTGGTGGCAATACCTGCACTGGTGGGGCGAGCTCGCGCGCGGCCGGCTCGGCTACTCCTACCTGGTGCAGCAGCCGGTCACGCAGCTGATCGCCAGCTACGAGCTGAACACGCTGGCGCTGCAGGTGATCTCGCTCGGCGCCAGCCTGCTGATCGCCTTCGCGCTCGGGCTCGCGCACGGGGTGTATCACGACCGCACCGGCGGCCGGCTGATCGGCGGCCTCGAGCTCGCCCTCTACGCGCTGCCCTCGTTCTTCTCCGGCACGCTGCTGATCCTGTGGTTCTCGATGGATCTCGGCTGGTTCCCGGCCGGCGGCCTCGAGAACCTGCGCCTGCCGCAGCAGACCGTCGCCTCTGCCGCGCGCCACCTGGCGCTGCCGGCGCTCACCATCGTGCTGCTTACCGTGCCGGTGCTGTCGCGCTACTTCGCGCAATCCGTGCACGAGGAGCTCGGCCGCGACTACGTCCGCTCGGCCGCCGCGCGCGGCGCCTCGCCCGCCCGCATCCTGGTCCGCCACGTCATCCGCAACGCCCTGCGTCCGCTGGTCACCGTGCTCGGGCTGTCGCTGCCGAGCATCTTCGCCGGCGGCGTCGTGGTCGAGACGGTGTTCTCCTATCCCGGGCTCGGCTGGCTGCTCTGGCGCTCGGCACTGTCGCAGGACTACCCGGTGCTGATCGGCATCGTGCTGGTGATCGGCATCCTCACCGTGCTCGGCAACCTGCTCGCCGACATCGCCAACTCCCTGCTCGACCCGCGCACCGGTTATGCGTGAAGCCGTCTCGCGCGAAGGTCCGGCGGCCTATCTCGCACGCTGGCTGCGCCTGCCGCGCGGCCAGGGCGCGCTGACCGCGGGCCTGCTGCTGGCGCTGGCGATCCTGCTGCTCTCGGCGGCGGGCCCGGCGCTGTACGGGCGCGACCCGTTCGCGCTGCATGCCGGCTTCGTGCTGGCTGGTCCCGGCGCGCAGTTCCCGTTCGGCACCGACGATCTCGGCCGCAACGCCTTCGCCCGCCTGATGGTGGCCGGCCGCTCGACCCTGTACGTGGCGTTGCCGGCCGCCGCGATCGCCTTCGTCCTCGGCACGCTCTACGGCCTGGTCTCCGGCCTCGGCCCGCGCCTGCTCGACCAGGCGCTGATGCGGCTGCTCGACGCGGTGCTGGCCCTGCCCGGCCTGGTGGTGCTGATCTTCTTCGGCGCGATCGTGCCGCTCGACGACACCAGCCTGATCCTGCTGCTCGGGCTGATCTCCTGGCCGCCGCTGGCGCGCCTGGTGCGCAACGAGACGCTGGCCCAGCGCGAGCGCGACTTCGTGCACGCCGCCCGGCAGCTCGGCGCCGGCTTCGCCCACATCGCCGCCACCCACCTGCTGCGGGTGATGGCGCCGGTGCTGGTGGTCAACTTTACCTTCCTGGTCGGCGACATGATCTTCTCGCTGTCCGCGCTCTCCTTCCTCGGCCTCGGCGTGCAGCCGCCGCAGACCAGCTGGGGCGGGCTGCTGCAGCAGGGGCTCGAGCTGGTGGCGCTCGATGCGTGGTGGCTGATCGCCCCGCCCGGGCTGATGATCTTCGCGGCCATGCTGGCCACCTCGCTGATCGGCCAGGGCCTGCTGGCGCGCGGCGGCGGCAGCCGGTGAACGCGCCCGTCCTCGACATACGCAAGCTCGGCGTCAGCCTGGCGATGCGCACACGCGCCGGCGGCATGGTCCCGGTGCTGGAGGATCTCGACCTGCAGGTGGCGCCCGGCACGATGAGCGCCCTGGTCGGCGAGTCCGGCTCCGGCAAGACCATCGCCGCCCTCGCGGCGATGCGGCTGCTGCCGGCGGGAGCTGCGACCACCGGGGCGGTGCGCTTCGAGGGGGAGGACCTGCTCGGCCTCGACGAGCGCGGCATGCGCGCGCGACGCGGCCGCATCGGCATGATCTTCCAGAACCCGCTCTCCGCCCTGAACCCCTCGATGAGCATCGGCCGGCAGGTCGCCGAAGGACATCGGCTGCACACCGGCGCCGGCCCCGCCGCGGCGCGCCGACACGCCGTCGACCTGCTCGGCGAGGTCGGCATCCCCGACCCCGGCCGCCGCCTCGACGACTATCCGCACCAGTTCTCCGGCGGCCAGCGCCAGCGGGTGATGATCGCCGCCGCGCTGTCCTGCGCGCCCAGCCTGCTGATCGCCGACGAGCCGACCACCGGGCTGGACCCGCTGGTCGCGCGCCAGATCCTGCAGCTGCTGGCGCGGCTGCAGCGCGAGCACCGCATGGGGCTGCTGTTCATCACCCACGACCTGTCCGTGGTCGAGGCATACGCGCAGTCGCTGACCGTGCTCTATGCCGGGCGCAGCGTCGAGTGGGGCGAGGCGTCGCGGTTCTTCGCCGCACCCCGGCATCCGTACAGCCAGGCGCTGCTCGCCGCGGTGCCGCGGCTCGGGCAGGCGGAGCTGCGCGGCATCCCGGGCACGCTGCCCGATCCGGGCCAGCGCCCGCCTGGATGCCGCTTCGCGCCGCGCTGCGGCCAGCGCCGGCCGGACTGCACGATCGCCTACCCGCCGCCGATCGGCGATGCGCGCGAAGCCGCCGCCTGCCTGTATCCGCGCGCCGCCCCGGTGCTGGCGCCGCTCGCCGGCGACGGCCGCGACTTCGAGACCGGCGATCCGGCGAGCGCGCTGCTCCGCCTCGACGCGGTCACCATCCGCTACGGAAGACGGGCCGGCCTGTTCGGCGCCGGCACCGCGGCGACGCGGCCCTCGCTCGACCGCGTCAGCCTGCACCTCGCCCGCGGCGAGTGCCTGGGCATCGTCGGCGAGAGCGGCTCGGGCAAGTCGACGCTGGGCCGCGCGATCCTGCACATGCTGCACTACGAGGGCAGCATCCTGCTCGACGGCCGCGCGCTGGCGACGCTGCCCGCCGCCGAACGTCGGCGCGAGCGGCGCCGGGTGCAGGTGGTGTTCCAGGACCCGCGCGAGTCGCTGAACCCGCGCATGCGGATCGGCGCGATCATCGCCGAGGCGCTGCGCCTGGGCGGCCTGCAGGATCGCCGGGCGCTGCGTGCGCGCACCGCGGAGCTGCTGGAACGCGTCGGACTCAATCCCGGCCTCGCCGACCGGCTGCCCAACGCCGTGTCCGGCGGCCAGGCGCAGCGCATCGCGGTCGCGCGCGCACTGGCGGCGCGGCCGGACATCATCGTCCTGGACGAGCCGACCTCGGCGCTGGACGTCTCCACCCAGGCCATGCTGCTTCATCTGCTGCGCGACCTCAGCCGCGACGAGCGGCTGGCCTACGTGATGATCAGCCACGACATCGCCGCGATCTCCTGGCTCGCCGACCGCATCGCGGTGCTACGCGACGGCCGCATCGTCGAGACCGCACCGACCGGCCGCCTCATCACGGCTCCCGTTGATCCGTATAGCGCCGCCTTGATCGCGACCGCGCCGCGGTTGTGACGGCGTCGAAAGCAAGGCCGGGGCGCTGCCCTGGACCCGCTCAAGGCGCAGCCTTGAGAATCCATCATCAAGCGGTTTCCGAAGGCGAGCCTTTGGCGATCGAGCCGCGAAGCGGATCGATGGGGGCGGAGCCCCAACCTTAACCCTGGAGCATCATCCGATCCGATGAACCTCTCCTTGGGAGGCGTTCATCGCTCCATCAAGGCTGGACGGTCTTGCCCATGATCAATCGCCGGGACGTCTGATCCGTCTTTCAGCGCGACGCCGGTAAGCTGCCGGCGTCCGGCCTCGCGGATCAGCCAGGCGGCCTTGTATCCAGCCTGCGCATGGCTCAGCCCGTCGGCATGAATGTTCGATATGCAGTTCCGCTGCGAATCAACGCTCCCGATCCTGGGGTTCCAGGTTAAATAGAGACCGAGGCTGTCCGCCACCGACAGGCCGGGGCGCTCGCCTATCATGACGATGACGATGCGTGCCGCTGCGATCTGCCCGATCTCGTCGCCGATCGCGACGCGCCCCTGCTCTACCACCACCAGTGGCCCGACGCTGTGGTCCGCAAGCCGGTCCAGGCATTCGGACAGCACTGGAAGCGCATGCCGCATCACCGCGACCGGCGACAAGCCGTCCGCCAGGACGAACAGGATATCCCAGGCGCCGCAACGGAGCTCGGCATCGGCGCGAAGATACTGGCGGCTCTCCTCGCTGAGGCGGCGTCCGAGATCCGGTCGACGCAGATAGGTTGCGCGATCCGGCGCCGCGCTGTGCATCGTGATGACACGGGCCGGGCTTGCCGAGTTACACAGCCGTGCGACATCCATCGGCTGATGGACGGCATCGCGCGCCCTGGCATGGGCAAGCTGGAATGCAAGTAATACCCCTGTGGGCAACGCGTCGCCGGCCCGTCCAAGATTGATCCGGGCGCGGGTGGACCGCTTCAGTCGCCGCCAGAGTTCGTCTTCTTCCATGGATCAACCAGCGAGCAGACGTCGGACCGACGCACCCTGCGAGGGACCGATCCTGCCTTGCGCATCCTTCATGCCCATCGTCGCGAGCCAGCGATCGAACTCGGGCGCTGGCAGGCGGCCGAGCAGATGCCGCAGTCCAAGCACGTCATGATAAGACAGGGACTGGTAGCTGAGCATGATATCGTCCGATCCAGGCACAGCGATCAGGAAGTTGACGTTCGCCACACCGAGCAACGTCATGAGTACATCCATGTCGTCCTGGTCGGCCTCTGCATGGTTGGTGTAGCAGACATCCACTCCCATCGGCAGGCCCAGCAGCTTGCCGCAGAAATGATCCTCAAGCCCGGCGCGGATGATCTGCGTGGCATCATAAAGATATTCCGGTCCGATGAAGCCGACGACCGTGTTGACAAGCAGCGGCCGGAAGGCACGTGCGACGGCGTAGGCGCGGGTTTCGATCGTCTGCTGATCCACCCCGAAACTGCCGCGACTGGAAAGGGCACTTCCCTGGCCGGTCTCGAAATACATGACGTCCTGTCCCACCGAGCCGCGCTTCAATCCGAGAGCGGCATCCCGCGCCTCCCGCAGCAGCGACAACGAGACGCCGAACGCCTCGTTGGCCACTTGGCTGCCGGCAATCGACTGGAAGACGAGATCGACCGGCGCGCCCTGCTCGATTGCTGCCAGCGTCGTGGTCACGTGGGCCAGGACGCATGACTGGCTCGGGATCTCGTAACGCTCGCGGAGCTCATCCAGCATGTGCAGCAGCGCAACGCAGCCTGATATCGTGTCGGTGGCCGGATTGATGCCGATCACCGCGTCGCCCATGCCGAACAGCAGACCGTCCAGGATCGATGCCGCAACGCCTGCCGGATCATCCATCGGGTGGTTCGGCTGCAACCGGGACGCGAGCCGCCCGGGCAGTCCGAGTGTCGAGCGGAACGCCGTCACCACGCTGCATTTGGATGCCACGGCGATCAGGTCCTGATTGCGCATCAGCTTGGAGACTGCCGCCACCATCTCCGGCGTCAATCCGGGCCCGAGTGCACTCAAGGCTGCCGCCTCTGCATCGTAGGACAGGAGCCAGTCGCGAAACGCGCCGACGGTCATCGAGGCAACCGGCTGAAACGCCACGCGGTCGTGAGCGTCGACGATGAGCCGGGTGACCTCGTCCGACTCGTAGGAGATCACGAGGTCGTTCAGGAAATCGGACAGATGGATGTCGGCGAGCACGAGCCGAGCCGCCACCCGCCGCTCCCGCGTTTCCGCGGCAATGCCGGCGAGCTGATCTCCCGAGCGAAGCGGCGATGCACAGGCGAGCACGTCCTTGAGGTCGACGAACCGATGCCGGGTGCTTCCAAGGTCGCAGACGTAGCGGCTCATGACGGTGCCGTGGACAGGTGGATCAAGCTGGTCAGCGCCCGCCGAGAGAGCGGGAGACGCGGAACTGCTGCGGCGACACGCCGTACCAGCGGCGGAAGGCACGGCTCAACGCGCTCGGCTCGGAATAGCCGAGAGCGAACGCGATCTCGGTGATCGCGATGTGGCGCGACTGGACGTAGACCAGCGCCAGCTCGCGTCGGACCTCCTCCACCAGCGTCGAGAAGCTGTAGCCGTCCTCCTCGAGCCGCCTCTGAAACGTCCAACGTTGCAGACCCAGCACGTCGGCGACGTCTCCGACTGTGGCGACCGCAGCAGGCAGCCGGCAGCGGATCTCGGACTTCGTTCTGTTCAGCAGCGAGACGGCACCCACGCCTCCGGGGAGCCGGGAGATCTCGTTCCGGAGCTTCCAGAGCCGCCGCATGTCAGCGCCAGGCATCGGCCGGCCGAGGTCTCGATTGCGGAACAGGACGGCATTTGTCGGCTGGCTGAAAACGAACGGAGCGTCATAGAGCCGTTCATGCTCGCGAAAGTCAGCAGGCTTGGCATGCTCGCAATGGATCTCGTCCGGGGACCATGAGGGACCGAAGCAATGCCTGAACACGTTGATGAACATACCGATCGTGAGTTCGGCATCCTGCCTTCGATGCAGCACGCTGCCGTCAAGGATCCGGTATTCCAGGCGAGTTAGATCCGGCCCCTGAACAAGACGCGTTTCCGTGGCCTGTTGATGGAAGGGGAAAAACGCGGCCAGGTTCGCCATGGCCGAGCCGATGTCGGGCGAGGTCAGGCAGATCTCGCCGATGATGCCGAGCATCTCCGGCTTGAACTGGTGCCCGAAATGAAGTCCGAAATTGTCGTTGCCGGTCGCGCCGGCCGCAAGCTCCATCATCTCGACATAGGCCCCCAGTTCAAGCGCCGACCTGGGATTGCCGAGCATCGCGCTTTCGAGACCTGCGCCCGATAGAACCTCCTGCGCGTCGACGCCATGCCGGTCTATGAAATCCTGCACTCCCGACGCTGCGGCGGCGAGGATCCGACGCTTCGCTGGCCGCCCGGGTTCGCTCGGCACGCTTCCCGGAGTACCATCAATCCGATGCATCTCTCGTCATCCTCGCTCGATCAATGCAAACGCCATCCTACTTCATATTACAAGTCGAAAGCAGTCTCAATCGAACATGATCTGACCGGGCAACGCGGCGGCGTAGCGCTTGATCCTGTTGTTGTGTTCCAAAGTCAAGTGTCGGACGGGATGACGTGCTTTACTGGCTGACTGGTGCAGCCGCGAGCGGTGAACCGGCCGAACCTGGACGACGATGCACGGCACGACGTCTCGGCTTAGGAAGCTGAGTCGCTCGCGACGTCTCTGCTTTACGAGGACCGACGATGACACCTGAAGTTGCATTCATCGAGAACTACAACACGTGGCTGCTGGGCGCCCTTGGCGATCTGGACCAGCTGATGGCCGGGTTGCCGCGCTTCATTACCAACGAGACCATCCTGATGGAACCATCGAGCGTACCTTGGGGAGGCACCCTGATCGGGTTCGATGGTTGGGCGAAGCTTCGCGAGGGCGTGTTGCCGTTCTTCGGCTCGCTTGGTCCGGACCTCAGCTTCTCGAAGGCAGAACACTTCCAGCGCGACAATACGATCATTCGGGAGTTGGTGATGAGCGTCAGACCGACCCAGGCCTCATCGAAAGGCTTCGTCATGCCGATGATCGAGAAGTACGAGCTGAGCGGCGGCCGCATCGCCAGAATCGACGCGTTCTACGAGGACACCGCCCGGTTCCTGCGGCATTTCGAGCTTCCTGCTGCGATGTGAGTCTCGTCCGGACAAGGTCGCGCGGACCGATCGACCCGCGCGTTCCGAGTTCGGATCCAAATGAAGGGGTAGTGGATCTGCCTCGGAAAGATACGAAGCGGCGATGTGGGACAACCGCTTTCGATGCTGAAAGATCCGGCCGATGGACAAGCACCACTTAGAATTCCAGCCTTGCCTCTCCGACCGTCATGCGGTCCAGACCCGTGTTCGTAGCAGAGCCCGCAAAGCGGTCGTCATCTGGATCGCTGCCACCTTCGGCGGCGTCTTCGGCCACGCAGGCCAAACGGCAGCCCAGACTTCGGCGAGTTCCCCCAAGGTGATACCTGCCGGTGCTGATGCGAAGGCCGAAGAGGTCACGGTTACCGCTCAGAAGCGGCGGCAAAGAGTCCAGGACGTTCCGATCGCCGTCAGCGTACTGGGGACAAGGAACCTCGCCGCTCTGGGACGGCGGGACATCAATGCTCTCCCAAGTCAGGTGCCGGGCCTTCAGGTCCAGGCGTTCAACCCAACGGTCACGATCTTCAATATCCGCGGTGTATCCCAGAACGATTACACCGACTCCCAGGAGGCTCCGATAGCCTTCTACAATGACGATGTATACATCAGCGCGACCGGAGCGATCGACGGCATGACCTACGATCTCGACCGCGTCGAGGTTCTTCGAGGTCCGCAGGGCACGTTGTTCGGGCGCAACGCGACGGGTGGGCTCATCCAGGTGACGTCCGCCAAGCCCACGGACAAGTTCTCGGCTTTCGAGACGACGACCTTCGGAAGTTTCGGTCAGCTGGCCACCGAGGGAGCCGTGAGCGGCCCGATCAACGACTGGCTGCGAGGACGCGTTTCGTTCACCAGCAACGACCACGGGGGTTACGTTCAGAATACGATCGGTCCCGATACCGGAGCCGCAAACTTCTACGGCGTTCGTGTACAGCTCGCCGGCGATCTGACCGACGTTGATGCCTTCAACCTGAAGGTGGAGCTGCTCAGCAACAACAATGAGCACAGCCCCGGCTCCTATACGTTCGCCGCAGCCGTTCCAAACGCGGACGGTCTGGGGCGGATCTTCGGAAAGAACGAGAACCCTTACGGGACCGGTTATGGATACGATCTCTTCGGCTACACCAGTCCGAGTTCGGACCCGTTCGTCGACGCGGAAAACGCGCCCAACGTGTTCAACCGCAAGTTTTGGAGCTTCACCGGGCACTATACTCACGACTTCGGTAGCTTCATGCTGACCTCGATCTCGAACTTCCAGCGCCTCAGAAAGAACTACGAGGAGGATACGGATGAATCTCCGCAGGATGACATCACGTATGCAACCTTCCAGAACTTGTACCAGTATTCGGAGGAGCTGCGCCTCAACGGAAAGGTCGGACGTCTGACCTGGACGACCGGGATCTACGGCATCAAGATACATACCGACAACACCTATAACGAGAACTTCGATTTCATCGAAGACAGGAACCGCTACGGGGGCTCATTGGACACGGAGTCCCTGGCTGGTTTCGAGCAATCGGAATACGCACTGACCGACCGGTTGACGGCGATCGTCGGGGCGCGTTACTCCAACGACTGGAAGGCCGATAACTATGGCCACGCGACGAACGGCGTGACCGACTACGTCTTCAGCCCGGCGGTCGACGGCGATCTGGCAAGGCGCAGCGATGGGGCGTATTCCGGCAAGCTTCAGCTCACCTACCACCCAAATGCCGACGCCTTGCTCTATATCGGCATCAATCGCGGGACGAAGAGCGGAGGCTTCTCGACGCCGATCACACCGGCGTTCGATACGGCGACGATGTCGTTCAAACCCGAGAAGCTGACCGACTACGAAGGGGGCACCAAGCTCACGCTGCTCAATGGCACGTCACACCTGAACGGCACCGTCTTCTACTACGATTATCGCGATTACCAAGCCTTCATAACCACGGCGTTGCAGAGCCATGTGACGAACTACCCCGCCGTGATCAAGGGAGTGGAAGTGGAGGCCGACTCGAGGCCGGTGCGCGGCGTCACTCTTCAGGCGTTCGGCACGTTCCTTGATGGCATGGTGCGCGGTATCGTACTTCCCGGCGGCCGGGTCGCCGACAACAGGATGCCGGAATCACCGCGATTGAGCATCGGCGGTCTCGCCAGCTACACCATGCCTGTCGGCCAGGGCAAACTGGGCTTCGAGACGGACTGGAAGTACGACAGCATACAGTACTTCACTGCCTTCAACGCTCCCGACGATCTCGAGCCAGCTCGGCTCGTCGGGAACGTCCGCACAACCTACGATTTCGGCCGAGTGCGGCATTGGGAGGTGGCGTTCTTCGTCAACAACGTGACCAACAAGTACTACCGGGTCTATAATGGCGACGCCAGCTCGATCGGGTTCGATCAGCAGGTCTTCTTCCCGCCGCGGTGGTTCGGCGGTAGCGTGACGCTCCGGCTCTGAAGAGCGACCTCGAAGTGACCGGGGTCGGGGGCCTCAAGGCCCCAGCGGGTCCAGCGCGGCGCCCTGGCCTTTCGGACGATCGCTGATCAGCTGCTTGATCCGGCTGCCGAGCGCCTCCATCGCGAACGGCTTGGTCAGCACGTGCATGCCGGGATCGAGATGGCCGTGGCTGAGCACCGCGTTCTCGGCGTAGCCGGTGATGAACAGCACCTTCAGCTCCGGACGCAGCGCGCGCCCGGCATCGGCCAGCTGGCGTCCGTTCAGGCCGCCCGGCAGGCCGACATCGGTGACCAGCAGGTCGACCCGCATGTCCGAGCGCAGCAGCTTCAGCCCGGCGGTGGCGTCCTCGGCCTCGAGTGCCAGGTAGCCGAGCTCCTTCAGCACGTCGGTCACCAGCATCCGCACGGTCGGCTCGTCATCGACCACCAGCACGGTCTCGCCCCGGCCGGCACGCGGCGCCTGTTCGAGCTCCGCCGGCGCCTCTGCGGTCTCCGCGTCGCCGAGATGGCGCGGCAGGTAGATGCAGATCATCGCGCCCTGCCCCGGCTCCGAGTAGATCCGCACCTGCCCGCCGGACTGTCGCGCGAAGCCGTAGATCATCGACAGGCCGAGGCCGGTGCCCTGTCCGATCGGCTTGGTGGTGAAGAACGGATCGAACGCCTTGGCGATGATCTCCGGCGTCATGCCGGTGCCGGTGTCGCTGACGCAGAGCGTCACGTACTGGCCGGGCGGCAGGTCGCGGGTGCGGGCGGCGCGCTCGTCCAGCCAGCGGTTGCTGGTCTCGATGGTCAGCTTGCCGCCGTCCGGCATGGCGTCGCGGGCGTTCAGGCATAGATTGAGCAGCGCGTTCTCGAGCTGGCTCGGATCGACCAGGGTGGTCCACAGCCCGCCCGAGCCGACGGTCTCCAGCGCGATGCTCGGGCCGACGGTGCGCCGGATCAGCTCCTCCATCCCGGCGACCAGGCGGTTGACGTTGGTGGCGCGCGGCTCGAGCGTCTGCCGGCGCGAAAAGGCGAGCAGCCGGTGGGTCAGCGCCGCCGCCCGGTTGGTGGCGCCGCGCGCCGCGGCGAGGTAGCGGTCGACGTCGAGCAGCCGCCCCTGCGCCACCCGGGCCTTGAGCAGTTCCAGGCTGCCGGAGATGCCGGTCAGCAGGTTGTTGAAGTCGTGCGCGAGGCCGCCGGTGAGCTGGCCCACCGCCTCCATCTTCTGCGACTGGCGCAGTGCCGCCTCGACCTGCATCAGCTCCTCGGTGCGCGCCGAGACCTGGGCCTCGAGCGTCGCCGCCAGCGCGCGCAGGTCGTGCTCGGCATGCCGCCGCTGCACCGCCATGCGGGTGCGGAACGCGACGTCGCGGACGAAGGCGAGCTCCTCGGGCGGCCAGTCCCGGGCAACCGCGTGGTTGAGGTAGAGCAGCGCGACCAGGCCATCCTGCTCGACGACCGGCATGTTGATGAAGGAGTGCGCGTCGATCGCCTTCAGCGCCTCGGCGCCGGACGCGGTGCGCGGGTCGTGCTCGGCATCGGCCAGCACCACGGTGTCGCCGCGCTTGAGGTCCTCGATATAGGAGCCGTAGTCGCGAAAGTGCAGCACGCCGGCGAGACTGCGGATGCCGGGCGCGTTCCAGTCGCGCGCGATGTCGATCGTCTCGGCGACGGGATCGATGGTGCCGTAGCCGGCGCGGCTGACCTCCAGCGTCCGGCCCAGCGTCTCCGCCGCCGCGAAGGCGAGCTCGGCCGGATCGTCGAGCACGCGGAAGCGGTCGTCGAGCTCGAGCAGCGCGCGGGTGCGCCGCTCCGCCTGCTTGCGCTGGGTGATGTCGAGCGAGGTGCCGGCCATGCGCAGCGGCGCGCCGTCGGGCGCGCGCATGACCTGGGCGTGCAGCTCGACCCAGCCGATCGCGCCGTCGGGGCGGCGGATGCGATATTCCACGTCGTACTGCTCGCCGGTCGCGACGCTGCGGGCGATCGCCGCCTGCACGCGGTCGCGGTCGTCGACATGCACCGCTGCATCCAGCTCCGCGTTGGTGAAGCCCGCTTCCGGGTCGCGGCCGAAGATCTCCTTGCAGGAACCCGACGCGTTAAGGGTGCCGTGACGCAGGTCCAGCTCCCAGATGCCCAGCCGCCCGGCCTGGGTGGCGAACCGCAGCCGCGCCTCGCTCTCCTGCTGGGCACGCAGCCGGTCGCTGAGCTCGGCCGTCAGCGCCGCGTTATGGTTCTCCAGTCCGACGAGCCGCTCGCGCTCGAGGGTCACGTCCACCTGGCTCGCGAAGAAGTAGGCCAGCGCGCCGGAGCTGTCGCGCACCGGCGCGAGCAGCAGGCGGTTCCAGAACGGCTCGCCGTCCCTGCGATAGTTGCGGACGTCGATCTCGAGCGACTGCGCCGCGGCGACCGCGGACCGGATCCGCGCGACCGTCCGCGGGTCGGTGCCCGCGCCCTGCAGGAAACGGCAGTTGCGGCCGACGATCTCCTCGCGCGGATAGCCGGACAGCCGGCAGAAGGCGCTGTTGGCGAACACCACCGGGTTGTCCGGCAGGCGCGGATCGGTCACGATCATCGGCATCCGCGTGGCCCGCACCGCGGCGGCGAACGGATCGACATCGCCGCGCAGGCCGAGCAGCTCGGCATGGATCCGCGCCCGCTCGGCGTCCGGCTCGCCTCCGTCGCCGGTCGACTGCATCAGCTCGGCGGCGGAAATCGGACGATCAGGCTCCACCGCGACGACCCCGGCTCAGACGCACAGATCCGTCAGGATGCCGTCCCGCCGGCTGCCGCGCAAACCCGATCAGGGGCTGCGTTCGCAGACGGTGCCCGGGCCTTCCGGGTGGCAGCGCAGGCGATCGAAGTTGGTGTCGACGGGCGGGAACGACGAGACCGGGCCGGGTTGGACGACATAGGGACGGCCGGACTGGTTGAGCTCGTTGCCGGCCGCCAGGCGCTGCTCGGCACTCGGCTTGCCGGTGCAGCCGGCGAGCAGGACGGTGGACAGCACGCAGAGGACCGCGGCGACGCGCATGAACAGACCCCATCCAGAGTGGCACTGGCAGATGAGATGATGGCTCCGGCGGCGGATGCAAACGCCGGCTCAGCGTTTGGCGCTGGTCGCGGTGTCGAGCCAGACCGCGAGCAGCAGGATCACTCCCTTGACGATCATCTGCCAGAACGTGTCGACGCTCATCATCGACATGCCGTTATCCAGGCTGGCCATGATCAGCGCGCCGATCAGCGCGCCGAACACGGTGCCGGAGCCGCCGCGCAGCGAGGTGCCGCCGATCACGCAGGAGGCGATCGCGTCGAGCTCCTGCAGGCTGCCGGCCGAGGGCGATCCCGCCGCCAGCCGCGCCGTGGTGGTGATGCCCGCGAAGGCTGCCATCAGCCCCATGATCGCGAACACCAGCAGCTTGATCCGTTGCACGTTGATGCCGGACAGCCGGGTCGCCTCGAGGTTGCCGCCGATGGCGTAGATGCGACGGCCGAACACGGTGCGTCGCGCCATCAGGGTGAAGCCGCCGAGCAGCACCAGCAGCACCAGCACCGGGGTGGGCACGCCGCGATAGGAGTCGACCGCGTAGACGAAGCCGCCGATCACCGCGGCGGCGGCGAACAGCTTGGCGGCGTCGAGCCAGCCCGGCGCGGTGCCGATATGATGCAGCTGCCGGCGCTGGCGGGTGCGCACCTGCACGAACGCGAGCAGGGCGAACACCAGGGCGCCCAGGCCGTATCCGATCGCGTCCGGCAGGTAGCTCTGCGCCACCGCGATCATCGGCGCGCTGGTCGTCGCTATGGTGACGCCGCCGGTGATGCCGAGCAGGACGCCGCGGAACACCAGCATGCCCGCCAGCGTGACGATGAAGCTCGGGATCTTGAA
>CAXUCM010000029.1:0-17671 GCA_964249315.1 uncultured Acetobacteraceae bacterium
GGGCAGGGCACGAACGAAAACCGGCGCGGCGCGCCGCCCGGCGGCCGCGATGGCGGTTCCGCGACTGACCAGGACAAGGACGCGGCGGCCATGCCCGGTGCGGATCAATCGCGCCGCCGCGGTGGCGCGCAGCCGCCGCACCTCCTTGAGGTTCGGCAGCGTCAGGTTGTACTCCGCATCGTCCAGTGCGGCGGCAACGAACCGGCAATCGGCGAGGTCGAGTTCGAAAGGCCGGTACGATGTGAGCTCGAGCAGCTTGGCCGCGAAGGCAGCCCGAAGATACGCGGCCTCGTTCCCGTCCAGCTGACGCATGGCGATGTCGTATATGCCTCGCATGGACGCGGCGGCAATCATCTCGTCGGCTGTCCGTTTCTCGAAGACGAGGTCGACCCGACCGTTCCGGCGACGCGCCGCGGACACCGCCGCCAGCTGCGAATTGACCGCGGAGAGACGCCCGTTCAGGGCCGAACGGCTGGTGATGCTCTGCGCGCTGAAGCGATAGGCGCCCATGACCTCCTCCATGATGTGCAGGCCTCCGACGCTCTGCAGGCGCCAGTACAGGTCCGTGTCCTCCGCGTGGTGCGCGTGTCGGTAGCCGCCCACGGCGAGGAGTGCCGACCGCCGGACCATCAGGAACGGATGCAGCAGATAGGGCTCCCGGGACGGGATCCAGGTTTCGTCCGCCCGATCGACCAGGCGGAACTGCGCGAGCGAGCCGGTCGTCTGCCCGGAGATGTCGATATGGCGGGCGAAGCTCGACAGCGCGACGCAGTCCGGGTGGGCTGCGAGGTAGGCAAGCTGCCGATCAAGGCGATCGGGACAGGCCAGATCATCCGCGTCATGGCGCGCGATGATCTCGGAAGTACACTGCGCGAGGCCGAGATTCAGCGCATCGACGATGCCGCTGCTCTCCTTGTCGAGCACGGTGATGCGGCGATCGCGCGACGCCATATCCTGCATGAGCTTGAGGCTGCCATCGGTCGAGCCGTCATTGATCAGGATGATCCGGATATCCCGGATCGTCTGCGCCTGGATCGTCAGGACCGCCTGGGCCACCGTCTCCGATGCGTTGTGAACCGGGATGAGGACATCGATGAGCGGCGGAGACATGGGTCCTCGTTCGGCCATCGCCGTGACGCTAGAGCATCATCCGATCAGGCGGAATCATCTGAACGGATAAAGATGCTCGCCAATCAACACGCTAGAGCGGGTTCCGTGAGCGAACCTGCTTCTCTCTGAAATCCGCGAGCGAATTTCGAAGGACACTAGGTGTTTCCGACCAATGGGAGGGCCGGTGCCGTGCGACGAACGAGCCCGTCCCTCTCCGAGGCTGCGCCCAGGTAGACCTGCATCGTTTGCTGCGCGATCGCGTTCCAGGAGGGAGCCCGGTCCGACAACGCTGCGGCGTTCCGACTGCAGGCGGCCGCGAAGCTGCGATCCTCGATGAGGTGGGCGAGGCTCGCTGCCAGCGCCCGGATGTCCTCGGGAGGCACCAGATGGCCGTGCACCTTGTCCACGATCGTCTCCCTGAACATACCGAGACTGCTTGCGACGATCGGGCGAGCATGCGCAAGGGCTTCCGGAAGAACGCCGCTCCCGTCGATCTCGCGATACGGGAAGACCGCGACCGTCCCCGGTGCGAACAGGGCTGGAAGGTCGTCGTCCGCCATGAAGCCCGCCTCGATGCGGATCAGCTGTTCGAGCCCGAGTTCCCTGATCCGGTCGCGTAACGGCGCCAGCTCCATGTAGGGCTTGCCGATGATCCGCACGCAGGCCTGCTGTTGCAGGTGACGCGGCAGCTTCGCGAACGCCTCGATCAGCAGATCGGCGCCCTTGTAGGGCTTGATCTTTCCAAAAAGCAGGAAGGTGATCCGCCCGTCCATGGCATCCTCCGCGCCGTGCGCGGGAGCAGTCCTGGCATGGCCGAGCGGCAGGATGCTCAACCGTCTCGGCACGATACCTTGCGCGCTCAGGCGGGATCGACCTTGTTCCGTATGGACGATCAGGCGGTCGAACAGACCCAGCGCCGTCAGGAAGCCGCTTGCCTGCAGCCGGGAAGAGGGATTGCCGTTGAACGGGTTCGTGTCGTGCACGGTCGAGATCAGGGGCGCGATGCGCCGGAAGGCCTTGAGCAGGCGCCTGTCGATGAGCGGCAGCACCAGCCACTGGAAATGGATGATGTCGGGGCGCATCCTCGCCAGCCGATGAAGCAATCCCAACATGCTGACGGGGTGTTCAAGTCCCTTGATGGCCAGCCGCACCGTTCGAGGCAGCAGCGAGACGACGCGGCTGCCGGAGAGGCGATAGAAGGTCGGCGCCAGGTCGACCGAGCCTGCCTCGTTGTCGTCCGAGCTGGGCTTGCGCCCGAACAATGTGACTTCGTGGCCGTTCTGCTCCAGCCCTCCGATCAGCCCGCGATCGTACGGCAGGGTGAACAAGGACGGGTCTATCATCGCGATGCGCATCAGCGGTGGAGCTCCTCTGCCGGCGCAGCGGCGAACGGCTCCGCAGAGGCGACGCCGTATCCGGCCGGAGCACGCGCCGCGTCCGGATAGGACTGCCCCGTGAAGGCGCGCGACGAGGCGGGCGAAATCCAGGTCTGGAACCGTTCGCCGCGCAGGGACCGCGCCACCCCGATCCCGGTTGCCAGGAAGGCTGCCAGGATGTCGCGGATTGCAACCAGCTTGCCGCGACGGGCAGAGACGCACGCGGACGTCACGGCGAGACCGGCCACCGACAGCGCGACGGCGGCTCCGGGTCCACCGGCAAGGAGGGCCGCCGCCATCAGGCTGACCGCCGCACCTGCAAGCAGGTAGATGGCGAACCAGCGCAGCAGCTTGTGCGAGACGTACTTGTAGAGATCCAGTGCCGGGAGCCTGCGCAGCCGCGGCCACAGGATGCGGTGGACGTTGAAGGCCTGGCAGCCGATCCGGACCTTGCGTCGGAATTCCTCGTCCGGCCGGGAGACGGAAGTCTCGACGGCATGCGCGTCATCGACCCGCACGATCCGGCTGCCGGAGCACAGGATCGACAACGAGACAAACATGTCGTCGATCAGGTCGGCAGGCGGCGGCGCGTGCAGGCTGCGACGGATCGCGAAGATGGACCCGTCCGCACCCATCACCGAGCCGGTCCGGCTCTCGAGCGCCTTGATATGCTCTTCGAGGCGCCAGTACACCGAACCAGCCTGCGCATCCTCATGGCCATCCGGGTCGCGGTAGCGGAGATGGCCGCAGACGGCGCCGACCTCCGGATCATCGAACGGCGCGACCAGGCGCGGTATCGCATCGGCGGCGAACAGCACGTTGGCATCGCTGAACACGACCAGTTCGGCCTGCGTCATGCCGACCAGGGTGTTCATGCCGTGGGTCTTGCCCTGACGCTCGCCTGCCGCGACCAGCGTGATCCGTCCATGATACGGGGCGAGCAGCGCCGCCGTGCGATCCGTGGCGGCGTCGACGTAGACCAGGATCTCGAGGTCCGGCAGGGCTCTTCGCATCGAGAGCATGTTCTCGAGCTTCGTCTCGATCACGGGCTCCTCGTTGTAGGCGCAGACGCAGAGCGCGATGCTCGCGGGCGGCCCGGCACCGGTGTGCACCGGCCGCGTGAAGCGTCGGGCAAGGATCCGCAGGCTGATCGGGTAGGTGGTAAACGGATGCACAACGAGAAGCGTCAGCACGCCGCCCAGACCACCCAGCACCAGGGACGCTGCATCGCCCCTGATCACGCCTGGCTCACCAGCACACCGAACAGCGGCGTCCGCGCGATCGTGTTGAAGGTGTTCACTGCGCGTTCCGTGACGGTGCGATTGCCGCGCTGGTCGACCACCAGGACGGCGGCGTCGACCCGCTGCACCAGGGTCTCCGCATCCGCGGTCCCGGCCGCCGGACCGAGCAGGACCACCAGGTTGTAGTCCGACGCACACTCGACCAGCAGGTTCTGGAAGGTCACACCGCCGATCAAGGCGTGCGCGTTCCTGACGCGCTGATGAACGAGGAGGAGATCCAGGCCCGGCTGCTCGCTCGCGATGACCGCATCACGCCAGTCCCTGCCGGCCAACACTGCCAGCAGGCCGCCGCCGGAGAGGCCGGTTTGCCGGTCGGGCGCCGATGTCGGAAGCTGCCACGTGCTCTCGTGGCCGAGGCCGCCGGTGGTGCCCGATGGCGGTTCGGCCGCCGACAGACCGAGATGATGGTGCAGGCCCGGAGCGTTGAGATCGGCATCGACCAGAAGCACGCGTTCGCCATCGGCCGCCGCGACCTGGGCGAAGGTGGCTGCCAGTCGGACGGCGAGCTGACTTCCGGCCGCGGAGGCGTCCGGCACGAACAGGGCGCAGCGTGGCACGTTGGACCAGGCTGCGAAGCGAAGCCGGTTCCGTATGACCCGCATCGCTTCGGCGACCTCATGCGATCGGCCGGGACGCCGCCACTCGGCCTCGAATGCATCCGGCAGCGGCGCGCGACTGCGGCTCAGCATGCGGCGGGACACCGTCGAGAGCACGGGGATACCGGTTGCCTCGTTGAGCGCATCGGCGGTCTCGAAGCCGCGGACCGTCCGCAGGCGCGACAGGCCGCCGAGCACCGCGAGCAGGCCGCCGGTGCAGGCGCCCAGCAATCCGATCAGGACCGTATGCGGACCGGAGTTGAACGCCGGAGGCACGGCCGGGCTGAGGATCCGCACGTCCGGGGTGGCGCTCGCCACGGGCTGCGCCATCGCCTGCTGGGAGCGTTCCAGCAGGTTGCGATAGAGGGCCTGCCGGGTGACCTCCTCCTGCTGCAGCTGATCGAGCTGGGCTTGCGCGTTCTCGGCCTGCACCGCACCGTGGCGTGCCGCGTCGAGCTGTTGATGGACGAGATCGTTCTGCTCGCGAGCGACGCGAAGCTGCGCGCCCAGCGACGCGACGATGCGCGACACCTCGGCGTTCAGTTCCTGCCTCGACGCGCGCAGCTGCGCCTCGGCGATCCGCATCGCCGGGTGCGACGGACCGTAATGCGCGGACAGCTGGGCGACGTTTCCCTGCGCCATCGCCTCCTCGTCGCGCAGCCGGGAGACCGTCGGCGAGTCCAGCACGTTTGCCAGTGCGTCCGAAGAGCCCGCCTTCTGCGCAGCCAGCGCGCGCGCGTAGGTGACTTCGAGTTGGGAACGCTGCACGCCGGCGGACGCTGCCGCCGTCGTCAGTTCCTCGACCTGCTGCTGACCCACGCTGCCGGCGCGCAGTCCGATGAAGCTGCTGCTTTCGCGCAGGTCATGCTCCTGCTTCTCGACGGCGACCAGATCGGCACGTGCCTGTTCGATGCGCTGGGAGAGAACGGCGCCCGCACCCTGGTTGGCGTCCACACGGTGCTGGGCGCGCGAGGTCACGTAGTCCGCGATCAGGGTGTTGACGTAGCGCGAGGCCAGAACCGGGTCCTTGGACACGAAGGAGATCGAGATCACCAGGCTCTTGTTGTCCTGGAACACCGAGAGCGCCTTCTGCGCGGCCCCGATCACGCCTTCCTCGGTGGCCGCCGCGCCGTCGCCGGTCGCGGTCGCATGCGGCAAGAGCGGCGCCACCAGGGTGCCGACGAAGCCGCCGAGCCGCTTCCACAGCGTCGGCGGCCGCAGGTCGCCGTTGAACTCCGGCATCGTCTCGAGGTGCAGTTCGCCGACCACCTGCGCGTTGAGTGCCCGGGACGTCAGGGCCTGCACCTCGGTATGGACGAACGGCATCGGATCGGGACCGTCATCGCCTTTCAGCACCCCCTGCAATTCAGGCAGCGCGATGCGGTCACCCTCGACGGTCATCAGGCCGTTGGCGGTGAAGGTCTTCGGCAGCGTATGGGCGAAGATGAAGGCACCGCCGCCTCCTGCCACGGTGCAGAAACCGATCGCCCAGATGTGCCGCCGCAGCAGCCGCACGATCTGTTCGACGTGCAGGACCGACTGGGTCTCCTTGCGTGTCGCGAGCATCTCCGGCCTGGATGCAGCAAAGCTGTTCATTGATTGTCTCCAGACATGCGGTCGCCGATGGTGGAGACGTGCAAGTTCGGCCGCGGCTGCGACGTGTTTCGTGGAACCGGCTGCGATGCGCGGTGCGCGCCGCTCGTCGGCGTCCCGTCATCGACGAAGCCCTGGACGACGTCGTGGGCAGTCAGCAGCAGCACGTGGTGCATCAGGCCGCGCTCGCGAAAGGTGAACTGGCCGGAGGCGGCGCCGACCGCCGGCAGGCGGCCCCCAGCCACGGTCACGCACCCGTCCCCGCTGCCGGACACGAGCAGCCGTCCGAACGGGTCCTGCGGCGCCGAGGCGATGCGGCGCAGAGCCAGCATCATCTCGACATCGGTCTCCTGCCGGGTCAGGTCTGCATAGAGCCTGCTCACGTGAGCAGGTGCGGCGAGCGCCAGGCGATCGACCGCCGTCCGGAAGTCGACGAGGGAGACGATGCTGTCACCGCGCGCCGCAGCCGCCTGGGCGAGACGCAGGGCGAGCATCTGGGCCATGTAGGGCATGCCTCGGGAGACCCAGAGCACGCAGTTCACTGCCGCTTCCGGGAAGCTGAGCCCGGCGGCCTGGCCGCCCTCGACGACCAGGCGGCCAACCTCCTCGTCGCTGAACAGCGGCAGGTGGACGCCGATCACGTTGCGCTGGATCGAGGGATGCTGTCCGAGGATCTGCTCGAGCGTGTCGGAGACGCCAACGATCATGAAGAGCAGCGGCAGGCGCCGGTCCGACAGCTGCTTGATGGTGTCGGCCAGCCGGGTGCGCGTCGCCGTGTCCAGGACCCGGTCGAACTCGTCGACAATGCAGACCAGGTCGCGGCAATTCAGACGCTGCGGCAGTGCGAGGATGTCGGCTGGCCGCAGCGCGCCGCTGGGAAGCGCCTCGACGCAGCCGATGGCTTCACCGGGAGATTGGGACCGGTCCGGACGAGCCGCTGCGGGCGCACCGAGCAGCGACGGCGGCAGGTCACGCAAGAGTCCGCGCATCAGGTCGTCGAAGGTGGTGTCGGCATCGCAGGTATGCCGAGCGACGGTGGTGCCGGTCCGGCGCAGCGCTTCGATGACGAGGTTGGCGAGCGATGTCTTGCCGCGGCCACGTTCGGCATAGAGCACCACATGCGCCTGGTCTTCACGCAGGGCCTGCAGGATGCACATCAGCTCGGCTCGACGGCCAATCAGGCGACGACGTCCCGACCTGGGCTGGGTCGGCGTGAAGACCTCGCCCGGCGTCAGCAGCGGCGATGTGGCGGCGACCTCCCCGCCAACCTGCGGTCTTTGGCGTGCGGGCGCCTGCCTGCCCGGCATCGCCGGCGATGCCGACGCACCGGGCGCCTCGAAGTCTCTGCGCCGCCGCGACGGCGTGGGCCGAAGCAGAGCCCCGTAAAGCCTACTCAGGAAGTTTCCAGGGTGCGAAAGACCCATTGCCGGGACCGCCATCAGACCGCTCCCTGCCGCTTGAGGACGGTCGGAATGGTCTTGGCGAGGATCGCGACGTCGTGCCAGATGGTCCAGTTCTTGACGTACCAGGTGTCAAGCTGGACGCGCTGCCTGTAGGTCGCGTCGGACCTGCCGCTGACCTGCCACAGGCCGGTGAGACCGGGCCTGGTCTCATAATAGTAGGCGATGTCCTCCGCGTAGCGCGCCACCTCGGCTCGCACGATCGGCCGCGGCCCGACCAGGCTCATCTCCAGGCGCAGCACGTTGAACAGCTGCGGCAGCTCGTCGAGGCTGGCGGCACGGAGAAAGCGACCGACGGTCGTGATCCGCGGATCTCGCCGCAGTTTCCGGCTCGCTTCCCACTCCAAGGCCAGTGCGGCATCCTTGGCGAGAGACAGGCTCAGGACGGTCTCGGCATCCGGCACCATCGAGCGGAACTTGAAGCAGGAGAACTCACGACCGTTCGCGCCGATCCGGCGATGGGCGAACAATGTCGGGCCTCCGTCGAGCTTGACCGCGAACACGATGGCGAGCAGGACGGGCGCGCTCAGCAGCAGCAGCAGCAGAGCCGCGGTGAGGTCGAAGATGATCTTTGCCGCCCGCGCCCCTGGCTTGGCGAGGTTGTTGCGGTATGAAAACATGACCGTGTCATGACTGAAGAAGCATGTCTGGCCGAATCCCAGCACCGGCAGCCCGTCCAGACGCGGCATGGTCGAGAACGGCACGCGTGCGCGCACCAGCGACTCGGTCAGCTCCCGCGCGCCGCGATCGTTGGTATCGAGTGCCAGAACCAGCATGTCGGCGTTCCGGCGCTGCAGCAGCCGGCGCCAGTGCGAGGGCTCGTTCAGGTGCTTCGAACGCGAAAGCGCATCGGCGTCGGAATCGAACGTATCGACGACTCGGTAGCCGAGGCCGGGTTCCGAATGCAAGGCGGTCTTTGCCTGCTCTGCAGCCTCGCCGCTGCCGACGATCAGGACGGGCATCTGCCACAGACCCAGGCGGCTGAGCACGTCGCGCGCGATCCTCCGGAACATGGCTGCGATCAGAGGGAATATGAGCCAGGTCAGTACGAGGAAGATCCGTGATTCCTGCTGATGCGAGGAATACTCGAGAAAGCCAGCGCACAGCATTGCGGCCAGGCTGACACCGAGCATGTCGCGGAGAGCACTCCAGAACGGCATCCTGCGCCAGTAATGGCCATGGCGTGCGAACGCGATGAGCACGCCCGCCAGGACCAGAGCCTCGCCGGGAAAGTTGGCATGTCGCACGAGGTCGGCCACGGGTCCGGATGCCATCGGGACCCAACGGCCGGCCAGGCGTATCAAGACCGATGCGAGACTCACGGCACTGACGAACGCAGCGCAATCCGACAGGATCTGGGATGCCGCGGCGATGATCTGACCAACGTGTCTGGATCTTGCCCGTGCTGTCGGCGGCGTTCCCACTGCCGGTCTCAGCCAGTACGACCGTGACTTGCGACACCCACGCCGCACCGAATTGCCGTCCATCGCGACCTTGACAGCAAAGTCTGGCCCTGCAGGGGTTAGACGTGACATGATTTTTGCACCGTTCAAGGGGAGAGCCGTACGGAAGGAACATCGCCATCCTCGACGGTCATTCTGTTTGTTGTCGTATCGGACTGCGATCTCGAAGTCCGGCTCGGCTCCTCCTAGGCGTAGCGAGATACATCACGACTAGAATTGGGCCACGCGGCATTCGATGAAAGCGTTGCTGCCGGCGCTCGGCGCATCGCTCATACTTTGTGACAGGTCTGCGTCGACGCGCACTCTTCGAGGTCATTCCTGAACAAACCAAAGTGGTTCGGCGTACGCTGGCTCAGGCCTGGCCTGGATCATCGAAACACATCGAGAGCTCCGTCGACAGCCTTTCCGGTCGGCGCAGACGCTCGTGTCAGGATCGCTCTCGGACGCCTCTCGTGCCCGACCTCTGAAATCGGACCGTACGATTTCGTACTTTTGCAATGTCTCAGATGAAGTTTCACGAGGCGGTCGGAAGTCATAAGTTTGTCAGAACCCGTAGGTTACTCAAGTTTTGTGCGCGGTTTGGTCCTTGTCATGCGTAGTGGCTGTTAGGTCCTGCACTGCGGGAGTAGGAGGTATGCAGCTTTGACACAGGTCTCAAACGCAATATTCACATCCAACAAGGTGCTCGTAGCGATCCCGCACGCAGAGGAGGCGATCCTGCGACTGAGCCTCACCAGGGTGCGGCTGGTTGGAGGCCAGGTGCTGATAGAACAGGGCCAGGCAACCGAGCACATCTACTTCATCGAGAACGGCGTCGCGGCACTGCTGGCACAAAGCGCGCCGGCCCGGCCATCCGTGCAGATCGCGATGATCGGTCGAGAGGGTCTGGTCGGTGCCCTGGCTCTGCTGGACGCCGATAGCCCCGCCTTCGGCAAGGTGGTCATGCTGTTACCCGGCACGGCATTGCGGATACCGGTCGTCGCCCTGCAGCGCGTCTTCCAGACGACGCCGGTGCTGCAAGCGATGTCGCTGAGCTGGGTGGCCACGCTCGCCCGTCAGCTGATGCACGCGGTCGCATCAAGCGTCACCGATACCTTGATGATACGCTGCGCGCGATGGCTGCTCATGGCGCACGACCGCAGCGAAGGTGACGATCTGGCAGTCACGCACGAGTTGATCGCGACGGGTCTAGGCGTGCGAAGAGCTGGCGTGACGCTTGCCGTCACGTCTCTGCAGCAGGCTGACCTGATCCGCTCGGCGCGCGGGCGCATCAGGGTCGTGGATCGCATCGGGATGGAGCGGCTCGTGGAACAGGATGACGGCGCGGCCGATAACGCCGGGATCGACCGGACGTCCCAGACAGGAAAGCCGCCGGCCTTGCACGTCGATCCGCGGTTGCTCCAGCCTTCCGGCATGCGCCAGGCTTCCCTTTGACCGTGCGCAAGGGACTGGCCACGAGCACCGCGTCAGGTCTCGACAGGCCACCGCGCCAGGCGACACGCCGCCAGCTCATGGCAAGCGGTGCCGGCCTCGCCACCGCCCTGTTGACGGGTGCCTCCGGCGCCGAGGCACGAACTGCCGCCGGGATCGAGACCTCCGGATCACCCGGGATCGGCGCCAGTCCGGCAGGACTCGATGGACGACTCAGACTGCTGGGGGACTACCGCTTCGGCCGAGGGCCGGATGCCAACATCCGCAACAAGGCCGAACTCGCCCAGGATTTCCGCTTCCGCTACATCTACAACCATGGCCAGCTCGATGGGCTGGACACCTACTGGTCGCGCCATCGGGACTACCCGGACGGAGACCCTCGATCCCTGCATGTTTTCGAGGAAGACTGCCTGGTGCTCAAGGCGCGCGTGCCTCCCGGCGGCGGCCTGCGGTCACGCGGTATCGAGTCCGGGATGCTCCGTGCCTTAATACCGGTCACCCCGGGCATGGTTGTCGAGATGCGCGCCCGGCTGCCGCATGGCCTCGGCACCTGGCCGGCATTCTGGCTCAACCCGGGCGTGGAGCAGCCAGGCGGCAAGTTCTCGTCGACACCCTGGCCGCCGGAAATCGATATCTTCGAGTTCTTCGAGTGGCAGCGCCGCGATCGGCCACGCCTCATGACGTCTCATATACAGACGGCCGGCAAGCCCGCGCGTTACGGGAACCCGCACGATACCTTCAGCCTCTATCAGCACGACACCTACGATCCCGGCGTCGACTTCTCCGCGGCCTTCCACACCTTCGCACTGGACTGGCAGAAAGACGAGCCGGCCTGGATCGTCGATGGCAGGAAGGTCAAACAGACGCATTACGTCTGGTCGGCGCCTCCGGCGCACATCCTGATCACCAACCAGATCGGCATGAACCTCAAGGGAGTTGATCTTGCAGGGATGACGGTCGACGAGGCGAACTGGGATTACCGCGTCGCCTACTTGCGGGTCTGGCAACGCACCTAATGTCCTGCCTCCGAAATCCGCTCGCGAATTTCGAAGTAAGCAGGCTATTACCCTATACCAAGAGGACGCAAAGATCGACCGTTCGGAGACAAGGCTGCGCCCTGCCGATCGAAATCAATTGGATTCTCAAGGCTTCGCCTTGAGCGGGTCCAGGGCAGAGCCCTGGCCTTGAAGGGTCAAGCGCAAGATCGGATGATGCTCTAGCTGTGGCGAGCCAGCCGCGCCGCGTTCCGGATCAGCTTGGGGGCGGACCAGCTTACCGTTCGCGCGATCGGTGCGGGTATGCGCATGACGTAGTTCATGCATCTCTGGGCAATGGTTCGCTGACCCGCGGGAACCTCGCCAAGGAGCTCGCTGGCCATGACGAAGTCGCCGCGCTCGAACGCCCAGCGTATCGTCCCCCTGCGGCGGTGCGGCAAGTCGGCCTCGAGCGCTGCCTTGAACGATTGCGAGAGGCCCGAAGCACGCTTCTGGATGAACTCGAATGTCCGCAGCTTGCAATAGTCCATGAAGAAGATGTTCGATGTCGCATTCCCCTCATGGCGGCGATACATCAGCAGCGGCTGCCAGATGATCGCCAGCCGTCCCGCTGACAGCAGCCGGGCATTGAGGTCGAGGATCTCGCCGGTGGGATAAGGAAACGTCACGTCGAACGCTCCGACGGCCAGCAGCAGGTCCTTGCGCACGACCATCTGGCCCGGCTCGTGCGGGTTCCTGATGAGCAACCGCTCGACCGGGAACTTGTCGATGAAGGACCAGGGCTCTGCCGGCGACCCGATGTCATCCCAATAGCCGCTCGGCATGCCTTGGAACCCGGTCGACCTGCGAGGACCGTGACTGTCGAACCATTGCTGGTCGGTGATGATGATGTTGACACGAGCATCCCCGATGACCTCCGCGATCGAGGCGAGGAAGCCGGGCAGGTGGTAGTCGTCATCGTCAAGCAGGGAGATCCACGTTGACGTGGCTCGCTCGATGCCGAGATTGCGCGACGCGTCCCGGCCCTTGTCGGCCGCCCTGACATAGATGACGGCATCGCCGAACTCCGAGGCGATCTCTCGGGACCGGGCCGAAGTTCCGTTATCGACGACGATGATCTCACGCGGCCTGACCGTCTGCGCCAACTCGGCGGCAACAGCCTGCCGAAGCATCCCGGGACGGTCGTGAGTCGGGATCACGACCGAGACGTCCAAGGTCAGTCCGCTCATCGACCTCCTCCCTGCGCTCGCCTGGACCGCTGCACCGAGATCGCTTGCTAGTAAAAAGCAGCAGCCCGGACAATGACTGCTTCGGTCGGGACACCGAAGTGAACTCGACGCGCCCTAAAAGCCCAGAAGCTGTACAGCTTCGTACCCAAGCCTGAACATATCGTATGTGAAAGAGCGACGCTCCATCTTCTGGCCTCGTACCGGTTTGTTGTGTGACAGTCTTATGACTGCTGAAGCACAAGCCAAGGAAGCTCCCCAGGGCGCCTGGACGCGTGCCGCAAGCCACATCCGGCTTGCCGAACATTGGAGCCGAGAATGAAAGTCGTCGCTGTCATCCTGGCCGGAGGAGACGGTTCCCGCAGCGGCTTCTCGCGTCCCAAACAGCTCGTAAAGCTCGCAGGCCGTCCGATCATTGCCCACTGCCTCGAACGGTTCCAGTCGCACTCCGGCATCAGCGAGATCGCGATCGTCACGACCGAGGGCTGCATCAACGACATCGAAAGTCTCGTCAACCGAGAGCGTCTGACCAAGGTCAAGAAGGTCCTCGTTGGCGGCCGCGAGCGCTACGAGTCTTCCCTCGCCGCGATCAGGGCCTACGAAGCGGCGGCAAAGGACGAGGAGGTCAGGCTCCTCTTCCATGATGCGGTACGACCTCTCGTCAGCCACGGGACGATCACCGACGTCATCGAGGCCTTGAAGCACTACCGGGCAGTGGACACGGCGATCGGCGCTGCCGACACCATCATCATGTCGGATGGTGCGACCAACACCATCCGGGAAATCCCCGACCGGAAGCTCATACGCCTCGGACAGACGCCGCAGGGCTTCCACTACGAGGTGATCAAGCAGGCCTACGACCGGGCGCTGCTGGACCGGTCGTTCAAGACCACCGACGATTGCGGGGTGGTCCTCAGATATACCCCGGAAGAGAAGATCTTCATCGTCGAGGGATCGCCGTCCAACCTGAAGCTGACCTATCAGGACGACCTCATGGTCATCGACAAGTTCATGCAGAGCAATGCGGGACGCCGTGTCAGCGCCGAGGTCGAGACCCTGGCGTTGTCGGCCCTGAAGGGCAAGACGATGCTGGTCATCGGCGGTACCGGCGGTATCGGCGCCTCGCTTGCCGAGCTTGGCCGCGCCTACGGCGCGGAGGTCGTCGTCGCCGGACGGTCGACCGGGACGGATGTCGGCAACGCGCGAAGCGTCTCGCGATGCCTCGAGCAGGTCGTCGCCGAGCATGGCCGCATCGATATCATTGCGAACAGTGCGGCCGTGCTGCAGCGCCAGCCGCTCTCCACGATGAGCATCGACGATATAGACCTGAGTATCGACACCAACATCCGCGGCGTCGTGAACCTAGCGCGGCTGGGCTATGAACATCTGCGTCAGAGCCGTGGTCACCTGCTCCTGTTTGCCTCGAGCAGCTATACCTATGGAAGAGCGTTCTATTCCACGTACAGCGCTTCAAAGGCCGCGGTGGTGAACTTCGCCCAGGCTCTCGCCGAGGAATGGAGCGACGACAGCATCAAGGTGAACTGCGTCTGTCCAGGCCGCTCGCGGACGCCGATGCGCGTGAAGGCCTTCGGAGCGGAGCCGCCGGCGACGCTGCTGGAACCCATCGAGGTCGCACGAAAAGTCCTCGGCATCCTGGTCGGGCAGACCACCGGCCTGATCTTCGACATTCCGAACGGGTGATGGCCGAGGCCACGGACCGGTTGCGAGAGGTGCGCCACCTTTGACGAGAACCAAGAAATATCTTCTTCGTGCCGGTAAATTTCTCGACGGCTTTCTCAACGCGACGATCCTTCAGCTGTCGAAGCTCAGCAGACGACACCCTGATCGTTGGCTGTTCGGGCACGGGGGCGACACCTTCGCCGGCAACTCGAAGTACCTTTTCCTGTGGATGACCCTCAAGCGCCCCGACATGCGGGCCGTATGGATCACCGACAACGAGAGAACCCGCCGCCTGCTCCTCAGCCACGGCCTGCCTGCCTATCGTCGATGGTCGTATCGAGGTGTCCAGGCAGCGCTGCGATCGAAGGTTTTCGTCTACTGCCATGATATCACCAACACCCACGTGCATCTGAGCGGCGGTGCCTGCCTGGTCAATTTGTGGCATGGCGTCGGGCTGAAACCGACCATGTTCGGCGACAAGACCGGAGTCATGAGCCTCTATCAGAAATACGCCGGCAGCCTGGCCGGCCGGCTGATGTTCCATCAGTATCTGGTCAGGCCCGACATGCTCGTGACGACCTCGGATTTCATGCAGAAGCATTTCACGTCACAGTTCGAGCTGCCTGCGCAGCGCGTCCCCATCCTCGGCTACTCGCGCCTCGATTGCATGTTCGACGAGGGCCTGAAGGCGCTGGCGCTCAAGATGGACCTGATGGAAGGCTTCACCTTCAACCAGGGCGAGTTCGGCGAAGTCTACATCTACATGCCAACCTGGCGGGACTCGCGCAGTCCCTTTCTGGATGAAGCGCTACCGGACCTGGATGCTCTTTCCCGAGCCCTGGCGACACGAGACGCCCTCCTCTACGTGAAGCTGCATCCGCTGACCTCTTTCTCCCTTCCGACACGGTACGGAAACATCGTCGTCTGGCCGGATGCCGTCGACTTCTACACGTATGTCGACCGATTCGATGCGTTGATCACCGACTACTCGTCGGTTCTCTACGATTACCTCTTCGTCAAGAAGACCGGCGCGGTATTGTACACCTTCGACTACGAGGACTGGGTGTGCAAGGAGCGGGGTCTGCTCTATCCCTTCGAAGAGAACACTGCCGGTCTGAGGATCATGAACTTCGAAAGCCTCTGCCAGGCGATCGTCGATGGCCGTATCGTGCAAGGGGCAGAGGCTGCCGGACAGGAGAGGGTGCGGGAGAAGTTCTGGGGCGGCAGCTACACTCCGGCATCCGCTGCGATCATCGCCCACGTCGAGCAGACGATCGGCTGCGACGCCAAGTCACGGCTTCGCCACCGCTCCGACATATTGGCTCCAGGCGGCTGACTCCAGCGGCTTTGCATCCGAGCTGTATGAGAACTCGTAGTTGCCGCCGCCGTTGCTGTTCCAGATGTTGACGAAAGCGACCGTCAGCCCGGCAGCCTGTGCGGCCGTGATCTGGGAGGCCAGCCACTGGGGGAAGGTCGGATCGTCCGCCACGTCCGTCTTGGCGTTCGAGTTGCCAGCGCCTGTCTCGGCAATCGCGAACGGCTTCTTGTGCAGCTCCGCGAACTGGACCAGGCTCGCGAAGCTCTGGCTGTGGCCGCCGCTTCCATCGTTCGACCATCTCGTCGCCGCCGGATAGCTCCAGTAGTGCGAGCGATTGACGGGGTTGGCGATGAACTGGGCGACGCTCGTGTCCTCTCCGCCGGTCGCCCAGTCATGGTAGGTCGGCGATGAGCCGCCGTCGGAATACGGGTACATGTCCGAGTACATGTCGACGCCGATGATGTCCACGTAGGCGTCACCCGGGTAGAGGTTGGTGGTTGCCTCGGCGACGCTGTAGTTCGTAGCGCCTGGGTTCCATACCACTGCCACCGCAATCCCGGCCGCGTTGGCGGCGGCGTGGAGCACCGTGTAGACGTGCTGGTAGGCGGCTACCCAGTCGGCCTGATCCTGCGCCGTGGCGCCGGCGTAGGTGTTGCCCTGAAGGTTCATCTCCCAGCCGACGCGGAAGATCACCACCTTGTAGCCTTTGTTCGCCCAGGCCTGGACGATCTGCGTGGTCACGGTGTCGTAGCTGCCAGCGGAGAACGCGCGGAACTGCGCATCCGGCGTGGCCGACCCGGAGGCGATCGATGCCAACGGAAAGGCGACGCAGGGGGCCAGGCTCTTCGCCGCAACGGAAGCAACGTTTGAGGACGCTGCCCACTGGGAGTTCGAGACCCAATCCGCCACCGGCTGCGTGTAATCGATGTAGAGGTCGATGAGACCCGCCGACTCCTTCATCGCTGTCGTGAAGCTGGAGTAATTACTCTCGAATGTGGCCTCGCCTGACACGCTGGCATTGTTCGGGTTGCCGACATAGACGCCGAGAACCGGCGAGGTCACGACGCTTGCCGCGGTCGCTTGCATCAGCGGCGCCGCAGCCAGGTTTCCGCAGGCCGCAATCAGGATAATCTTCACGACTGCAGCGAGGCGACGTGCTCTTCGGCGACCCCCGCACTTCAAGTCGTCCCGCAAAGTCGGGACGGATCCATCGATTCTAAAATCTAGACACATCGCGGCAAACCTGTTTCTTTTAAAAATCAATACAAGAATGCGTTACCGTAATGAAAAGTGCGTGAGCTTGCAAGCGCTTTCGCTCCCGTCCGTGTCATTGGACGACGCCTTTCGCCTGATCGACGGAAGCGCTGGACCCGGGCTGTTCGACGAACCGTTCCGCGTGCTGCAACAGGCACGTCGCAAGGCACCTGGGACGACGTGGCCGATCACCACCAGCGCCGGTTCGGCGGCAAGGGCTACATCACCAAAGATTTGGCGCCGCGGGGCCGGGCGCGATCCGGCCTGTTCATGCATTGTTTCGGTAGGCGCCTTTGTCTAGGCTCCGGCCCGCCACCCACGGAGGATCTCACGATGCACATTGCCGGTCGCTCACCCCTGCTGCTCGCCGCCCTGCTCAGCACTGGCTTGGCGGCCGCCGCCACGGCGAAGACCCTGCCGGTGGCCGGCAAGTTCATGGCGGAGGGCGGCACGACCACGCACCCCTCCGGCACGGTCTCCGGCAGCTTCGATACCGCGACCGACATGCTGACCTACAAGGCCAGCTACACCGGCCTGTCGGGACCGGTAGTGGCGGCGCATTTTCACGGTCCGGCCGCGCGCGGCGTCGATGCTGGCGTGATGAAGCCGATCGACAAGCCCTATGACAGCCCGATCAGCGGCTCGGTCACGCTCGACGCCGACCAGGCCAAGGCGCTGACCCACGGGCTGGTCTACGTCAACCTGCACACCCAGGCGCATCCCGACGGCGAGGCCCGCGCGCAACTGCATGTCAGGCGCCAGCACTGACGGGCCAGGACATTCGACAGCCGGCGACATCCCCGGCGTATGGAAACCCTCTCATCACGACGATCGGATTCTCAAGGCTTCGCCTTGAGCGGGTCCAGGG
>CAXUCM010000030.1:0-2233 GCA_964249315.1 uncultured Acetobacteraceae bacterium
CGGGGAGCGTTGGGGGGGGTCTGGGGCGCAGCCCAAACTTCAACCATATCCCGCCCGGGGCAGCGCCCTGGCCTTGCATGTGTCACGTTCAAGGCCGGGTGGTACGATGGCGCGCGGCGCCCCCGAACGACAGCGTCTTCGGCCGCAGAAGGTCGCACCAGGCGGCGGCCAGGGCGCCCGCCAGCATCAGTGCCGCCATCGGCAGCGGGCTGCTGTTGCCGACGAGGCCGACCAGCACCGTGCTGATCGAGCCGATCAGGAACACGATGGTGCCGTAGAGGGCGGAGGCGCTCCCCGCCTCGCGCGGATGCGGCAGCACAGAGCCGATCGCGGCTCCGGGCAGCATCAGGCCGAGCGCGGTCATGCAGCCCATCATGCACGAGGCAATTCCGAGCGGACCCGGATGCGGCATCGAGGCCAGCGCCAGCATCGCCGCCGTGGCGGCGATCAGGGCGGCGGCCGAGACGCTGAGCACCCGGGTGGAGCTGTAATATCGAAGCACTCGCGCATTGACCTGCGTGCCGAGAATGTAGCCGGTGGCGTTAAGCACGAAGATGCTGCCGAACAGCGTCGGTGACAGGTGGAACCCGCCCAGGAACACCGGCGGCGCACCGCCGAGAAAGGCGAACAGGCTGAAGGTGCCGAAGCCGCCTTCCAGCGCATGGGTGCGGAACACCCGGTCGCGCCAGACCCTGCGGTAGCGCAGCAGCGTCGGCACGAAGCGCAGCGTGACACGCCGTCCCGGCGCCAGCGTATCCGGCAGGTAGCGCCAAGTCAGCGCCAGGCAGAGCAGGCCGTAGCCGGCCGCGATCCAGAAGATCGCCCGCCAGCCGAGGCTCTCGGCGATCAGGCCGCCGGCGGTGGGCGCGACGATCGGCACCACGCCGACCACCAGCACCAGCCGGCCGAGCAGTTGCGCCGCTTCGACGCCGTCGATGACGAGGTCGCGGATCACCGCGCGCGGGATGGTCAGGCTGGCCGCACCGCCGAACGCGGCGAAGAGCCGCCAGACCGACAGCTCGGTCATCGAGCCGGCGAGCGCGCATCCGACCGAGGCGGCGGTATAAAGCACCGTGCCGAGCAGCAGCGGCATCCGCCGGCCGTAATGGTCCGAGAGCGGGCCGTGGGTGATCTGGCCGACGGCCAGGCCGACGAACCAGGCCGCCAGCGTGATCTGCGCCGCCCCGGGAGCAGCCCCCAGGTCCAGCCTCATCGCCGGGAATGCCGGCAGATACATGTCGGTCGAGATCGGACCGACCGCGGTGAGCAGCGCCAGCAGGATGATGATCACGCCCGGACGGTCGCGGGCGTTCCGCAGTGCGTCAGGTGTCGGCGACATGGCTCTGCATAGCTGAAGCGAACGAAGAGGGAACACAACCGTGTCGCAGGGCCTCCATGTGTGACATCTCGGTTAACCGGAAGGTCTCCGGGACGAAAATGCTGTGTTGCAACATTTCATCCCTATATGGTGCGTCGTCGCAGCATCATGCTGCACCGGAGAGACTTTGCCATGTCGCAGCCTCACCCGCGCCCTGGAATGTACGCCTGGGACGAGAGCGATTCCGGCTCCATCGCCAGCCACACCGACAGCTATCGCAGCAACCTGTTCCTTCCCGCCCGCGAGGCGGCGCCGGCGGAGCGCCAGTCGCGCGCCGGCTTCGCTCCCGCCCGCGTGGCATCCGCCGTCATCGCCCGTCTCCGGTCACGGCCCCGGATCGAAGGATGCGGCGGCTGATCTGACGAACCGGGGTCGGGGGCGTGGGGCCCGGGCGGGTTCAGGGCGGAGCCCTGACCTGGCCCTCTTCGGCTGCGACGGGCCGCAGATGTTCGTCGATCATCGCATCGATCGCCTCCAGCAGCGCCTCGTGCCTGACCTGGAAATTGCTGTAGGTCGGAATCGGGTCGATCGGGGCGAACAGCACCGGCGCGTCCGGCATGTCCGTCACCTCCTCCGCGTCGATGAAGCGCAGCGGCAACCCGTCCTGCTGGTAGCGCGGCGCATGGTAGATGTCGAAGTCGCCGCGATGCAGGAGGTTCCAGCGGTTGCTGAGCACCAGCCCGGGGCGGTTGCAGACCCACCGGTACTTCGCCAGTCCGGCCCCCCAGAACGCCAAGAAGAAGCCGCAGCGCTCCGCCCAGAACAGGCTGCGCGGCATGGCGGCGCCGAACAGGCTGACGATGCGGGCCTCGGTGCGGGCGAAGCGCCGCTGCAGCGCCTGCGCCAGCCTGAGCT
>CAXUCM010000030.1:2243-15666 GCA_964249315.1 uncultured Acetobacteraceae bacterium
CGCCGAGGACCGGATGCTCGTGGCCCGGATGCTGTCCGAAGCTGCCGAAGCTGCTGGCCGGGTCGTGCCCGATGCGGGCGTTGTGGCCGTCCAGCACGATCGTCACCCGCCCGAGCCGATGCCGCAGATGTTCGATGATCTCGCCCAGCATCGCCTCGAGCGCCACCGAGGTGCGGTTCTCGATCCGCACGCCGAGCAGCACGCAGGGGACTTTCGCTGCGAGCAGCCGTGACGCCAACGCTTCGTCGTAGGCGGTGACGCCGTCCAGGGACGCGGCATGACGGATGCGCCGCGACAGGTCCAGCGTGACGTGCTCGTCGAGGACCCGCGTCAGGCAGTAGCCGTGCTCGTAGACGAAGTCGGCGAGGCGCTGCGGCCAGGCCAGCCGGCGGTCCACGCGTCCGGCGAACTCGGGGAAGATCCGCTCGACCGGCGCGAACAGCTCGCTTCCCTCCTCCGCGTCCGGGACGATCACCGCGGGCAGCTCGTGCGGCTCGAGCTCACGGCGCAGCCGGTCGAGCCCGGTGAGCTCGTTCCAGAGCTGATGGCCGACATGCAGGTGACCCGCCCCGCGCAGGGCGGTCGCGAAGCGTCGCGCCGGCGCCGCCAGGTAGGCCGTCAGCCGGTCCGCCTCCTGCAGCACGTGGCGCAGGAACAGCCGGGCCAGCTCCTGCAGCGGCGCCGGGTCGCTCGCATGCTGGCGGACGACGAGGTTCGCCGACGGGATGAACAGGTCCGACGCGGCGAACAGCGCGTGCGTGGTGCCGAGATAGAACACCAGCCCGTGCCGGGCGTCGACGAAGCGATAGGCCATGCGATGCTCGTCCACGACCAGGCTGTCGCGCGAGTATTGCGGCCTGCCGTCGACCGGGGAGGCGCAGACCAGCGTGCCGGTGCGCATCGCACCGGCGAAGGCCTCCTGGATGTTGGCCGAGAGGCAGCCCGCGACCGCGCGCAGCGCGAGCGTGCCGCCGTCGGCGAGCGTGATCTCATATCCCTCCGGCCCGTCCGCATCGCCGAACTCGACGATGCGCGTCGGCATCGGCCGGTGCTGCAGGCAGACGTCGAGCAGTGCGGCCAGCATCGTCCGGTTCAGTCCGGCGAGCCGGTCGAAGGCGGCGGGACGGACCGGCCTTGGGCTGCACAGGATGTCGCGCCAGGCGGCGTCGACGGCCTCGGCGCCGGCCAGCACGATCGGCTCCAGCGTGGCGCCCGGCAGCCCCGACAGCGTGTCGGTACGATGCTCGAGGGACGCGTCCAGGATCCAGGTGGCCTCGCCGCCATCGTCGTGCACGAGGTCGAGCATCACCCAGGGCTCGAGCCCGACGGCGGCCCGGCGCGGCCGCCAGCCGGGGACGAGCCGCGTGACCGGCCGGCCGCCGAGCCGGATCGGCTCCAGGGCGCCATCCGGCCGGGCGACGCAGTAGCATCCTTGGTGCAGCGTGACCGGCAACGGCGACGGGCACGGGACCATCAGTCTCGCTCCGGTGCAGCCGGCCGGTCGAGGCTGTCCTCGATCATCCGGGCGATTGCCGGGAACAGTCGCGTCTCGTCAACCTCGAAGTTGCGGAACCAGGCCTGTCCCGGCGACGGGTCGACCAGCAGCCGCACCTCGGGCCGGTCGCGCACCAGCTCCGGATCGATGAAGGCGAGCGGCGCCGGCGTGTCCATGCAGGCGGGATCGTCGTAGATGTGCAGGTCGTCGCGATGGGCGAGGTCGTGGCGGCTGGTCATGACCAGGCCGGGCTTGTTGCAGACCCAGCGATATTTCGCCAGGCTCGCGCCCCAGACCGAGACGAAGCCGTCGCACCGCTCGGCCCAGGCCAGGCTGACCGCGAGGGGTTGTCCGGTCGTGTCGATGACGCGGGCGCCGTGCGCGCCGAGGCGCGCGCGCGCCCGTTCGGCCAGCTCGCGCTCGACCTCGACCGGGGGCGTGCCGCGCCCCTCGCCGTGACTGTGGATGATGCCGTCCGCCTCGTCGTCGCCGCGCGCGTTGTGCCCGTCCAGCACGAACAGCGCGTCCTCGAAGCGGCCGGCGATGAAGCCGATCAGCCGTTCCAGCAGGCCGGCAGGATCGACGCAGGTGCGGTTCTCGACGCGCAGGCCGAGCAGCAGCACCGGTCTGCGTCCGGCGCCGGTCGCCCGCACCGTCGCCTTCGACGCGCCGCCCTGCAGCCGCTCGAGGACGCGACCGCGCGGGCCGGCGGAGACGTGCTCGGCGGTGACGCGCAGCGCCATCGCGCCGGTCTCGTAGGTGGTATCGGCGGCATCGAGGACGATCCATTCCGGCAGCCGGCCGGCCTGCGCGAGACCGGCATGTGCCGACAGCAGACGGTCGATGCCGCTCAGCTCGTTCCAGAGCTGATGGCCCAGATGCAGGCCGCAGCGGCCGCGCATCACGCTGGCGAAGCCGCTGGCGGCGCGCTGCAGGTACGGCACCAGCAGGGCCGCGTAGGCGCAGACATGGGTAACGATCCAGTGCGCCAGATGCGGCAGCACCTGGATCGTCGCCACGCCGCTTGTGCGCTCCTGCGGTCCGGCGACCATCAGGCCGAGCCGGGGGAACCAGATGCCGCCGACCCTGGAGCAATGGTTGGCGATGACCACGAAGAAGACCAGGCCGTGCCGGAGGTCGGCGAAGCGGTACGCGAAATGGAAGTCGTCGAGGCAGAGGCAGCCCTGCGCGGACAGCGGCGCCCCGTCCACCGGGCTCGGCCAGTCGAGCCGGCCGAGGCAGAGGGCATCCGGCAGCCGATCCTGCCAGTCGACGGCCGGCGCCGCCTCGAGCCGGGCGCGGTCGATGGCGTGCAGCCCGGCATCGTCAGGGTCGCGATAGAGTGGCGAGATCGGCATCGGCACGGCGTGACGGCCCAGGCGCAGATGCAGGCCGCCGGCGCCGGCGACGATCGGGTCCGGCAGGATCAGCCCGGCATCCCGGGCCGGCCGAGGCGCCGCCTCAGCCGTCACGCCCGTCGCCGATCACGCGATGCTCGAACGAAAGCGATCCCACAGTGCCACGTAGTGGCGGTAGCCGTCCGGGTTCTGGAAGAACAGGCTGCGCCAGGCCTGGAAACGCAGATCATCCTGCCGGTAGGTCGGGTCGGCGAGCAGCTTGCGTGCGGCCGCCGCCTTGGGTCCGTGGAAATGCACGATCCTGGCCTGGTCGTCGATGCCCCAGTAGGGCTTCCAGTTGTATTTCGGAGAAAGCGGATCCCATTTGCCATTGTAGAAGACACGCAGGAATTCCTGGTCGTAGCCTTGCAGGGTGTGCAGCATGTCGCAGCCGAAATCCAGCATCGCCGGCAGGTCGTCGCGAAGCCGCCGGACGTTCATCAGCATGACGCCGGAATTCAGCTCCTTGTGGTGGCCGTAGAGATCGAACTGCGAGGCCACCGTGAACACCGTCGGGCGGAAATCGTCCAGCGCCGGGTCGGCGAGGAACATGACGTCGCAGTCGGTGTAAAGCACGAACGGGTCTTCGGACTCGATGTTGGGGATGTCCAGCCGCAGGAAGGCGCCGGCGGCAGTGCGCATGTAGTCCGGCCATTCCGATCGAAGCCGGCGCTGGGCGCGCTGGAGCTGGTCGTGGAAGGAGATCCGGTGGTGGATCACCGTGACGCCGGACGCGCCCAACTCGCGGGTGAAGGGACCGGGCGCGCCATCGTAGAGCAGATGCGGCCTGAGCGTGGTGTTGGCGCGGGCGGAGGCCACGGCGACCCTGATCATGCCGAGGAAGTCATGGTCCGGATCAGCGTTCAGGGTCTCTTCCGTGATCGAAAAGTACCATTTCATCTACACGCGTCCCGCCGGGCCCTGGTCGTTGCGAAAACGTAGCGCCGCGCGGCAGCCTGCGTCCATCGCGATCGGCTCGCGGCGTGGCAAGGCCAGGGCTCTGCCCTGGACCCGCTCAAGGCGTAGCCTTGAGAATCCATTTATTAAGAGGTTTCCAAAGGCGAGCCTTTGGCGATCGAGCCGCGAAGCGGAGCGGGTTCCGTGAGCGAACGCGAATGGAGAACGCTCTAGTGCGCGGCCTTGGTGCCGGCGGTCGACACCCAGTTCGAGTGGCCGTCATCGAACACGATCATGCCGGTGCCGGAGCCGGACGCCTCCGCCGGCTTGAGGCAGTCGGTGCAGAACACCTCCGCGCCCGCGTTGCCGGTCGGAGGCAGGTTGGCGAACGCGACGTTCTGCAGCACCAGCGGCTTGGCCGAGACGATCTTGCCGCCCGCGGTGCTGGTGCTCAGCACCACGTCCCCGGCGCTGTCCGAGCCGACCAGGCCGCCATTGGCGCTGGCCGGCGTGCGCAACACGAGTGGTGTGTTGGCGCCGGTATAGATGCTGGAGCCGGCGAACACCGAACCCGAGATCGTCGCGGTGCCGCTTCGATCGACACCGAAGATCTTGGTGGCGGAGGCGAGGCTGTTCGCGCTGCTGTCCTGGTAGATCGAGAAGCCCTGCGTCTGTCCCGCATCGCCGGAGACTTGCAGGCAGGCCTCGCCACCGCCATTGCTGCAGTTCCAGCCCAGCATGGCCGAGCTTGCGTTCACGCTGCGGTTGTTGGTGAACACCGTGACCGTCGGCGTCTTGACTCCCGTTGTGCTGGAGGCGGGGATCGAAAGCCCGGCACCACCGCTGATCGCGCTGCTCAGGTTCAGGTTGCCGGTACTGTCGGCATAGATGCCGCTGCCGGTGGCGCCGGCGCCGTTCTGGAAGATCAGGACGCTGCCGTTGGTGAGCGTGGTATTGCCGCTCGTGTTTACGACCATGCCGCCACCGTTATAGCCGAGCATGCCGATGCTGCCGGTGCCGAAACCGGCCGGATCGAACACGATCTGGCTCTGCGGCTGCCGCACCACACCCTGGGGGCCGTCGATGATCAGACCGAGATGCATGCTGCCGCCGGCGGCGCCGATCGCGGAGGTGTCCTTCTGCAGCCAGTCCACCAGGCGCATGTTGTTGGTGCCGTCCATGTAGCCGCTCTGCTCGAACAGCTCGCCGGTGTTGCCGGCGGCGCCGGCGACCCCGGCATTGCCTTTCACCAGCATGCTCGGCGCGGTGATGACGTTGGCCGCGGTGCCTCCGGCGATGCTGATCCCGTCCTGCGCCAGCAGCGGTGCCGTGGCCAGGACCTGCGCGCCGCTGGTGCGCGAGCCCAGCACCAGGTCGCCGGCGATGTCGGACGAGACCAGGCCGCCGTTCGCGTTCGAGCCGGTCTTGAAGCTCAGCGCGCCGTTCGGACTGACATAGGTCACGCCGACCTGGTCGACGTAGAGGCCGCTGCCGCTGTAGCCGAACATGCCGATGCTGCCGGGGCCGACGCCCGGCACGTCGAACACCATCTGGCTCTGCGGCGTGATCACGTTGCCCTGGGTGCCGTTGAGGATCAGGCCCAGGCGCATGCTGCCGCCGCCGGAACCGGCGACGCCGCTGTCCTTCTGCAGCCAGTCGACCAGGCGGAAATTGTCGACCCCATCCATGAACGCGCTGTGCTCGAACATCTCGGCGGTATTGCCGGCAGCACCGTTGACGCCGGCAGTGCCCTTGACCAGCACGCTGTCGCCGATGATGTCGTTCGCGGTCGGCGCTCCGGTGAGGCGCATGAGGGTCGGCACGTTACCGGCCAGCTGCAGGTCGTAGCTGTCGGTCGAGGGCAGCACGCTGTGGCTGACCCCGCCGCTGGTGACCGAGGCGAGCGGGGTGTAGCCGATCGTCAGGCCGCGGAAGGTGCCCTCGTAGTCCCGCTTGGCGAAGTTCCACTGGTCGAGCTCGAGCCCCTCGAACGCCTGGATCCTGCTGTTCTCGCCCTCGCTCGGGGTGCTGGTCGCCGGCACGGTGGGGCTGGGATCATAGCTTTGCACCCAGTTGTTGATCGTCGCCGTCGTGGGCGCACCGACATACACGGTGGACGTCGTATACGGCATGGTCGGGTCGAGCGGCGAGGATGGCACCTGTCCGGTCAACGTGCGGCCACCGCCCGGAACCGTCCAGCCGTTCACGCTGATGCTGCTTCCGGCCGGATCCCAGCCGGTAATCGTGCTGCCGTAGGTGACGGCCGGGATGTGCTGGCCGGCCGGCCAGACGTAGGGCAGCGTCAGGTAGTAGGTCGTCCCTGCGGCATAGGAGGAGTCGCCTGCAGAATCGGTGACGATCTGGTTGTTCAGCGTGACCACGGTCGTGTTGCTCGCGGTCGAGGTGCTGACCACGGTGGTGCCGGCAGCGATGCCGGGATTGGCGGTGGACAGCGCGGTGCCCGCGGGGATGTTGAAGATGCCCGAGAAGGTCAGGGTGGAGCTTCCGACATTCGTCGCCGCACTGGTCACCGCAGGCGTGTTGTAGGTAACGAAGCCGTAGCCGGTGCCTGCGGCGTAACTGGTGATCGGGCTCTGGTCGGTGCCGCCATCGACCAGCGGCGAGGACAGGCCGACCACCGTGTTGTCTCCCGACGAGGTGACGCTGGTAACGGTAACCGTCGGTCCGTTCACGCCGGCGTGGAAGGCCTTGACGTAGCTGCCAACGCTGACGTTGACCGTGCCGGTCAGGGTCAGCACGCTGTCGCCCGAGTTGGCGATGCTCGCGAGCGCGCCGGTGACGACCTGGGCGATGGTCGGATCGATCGCGTTCGTGCTGATCCACATGTTGCGACGGAGCTGGCTGATCTGCTGCGAGGTGAGGGGCGTCGCGAACTGGACCTGCATCGGCGTGTAGGTCACGCCGCTGCTGACGACGAAGCGCGGCGGCAGCGCCGTCGTCTGGTTGTACAGGTTTACCGAGTTGAAGTCCCGGTAGGTCGCCATCGCGTCCAGGCCGGCGGGATAGCCATTATATCCGCTGTTCACGCCGGCGCGCGTATTGTACAAAGAATGAGATGTCGAAACGATCGATAGCAGCGTACCGGTATCGAGGAATCCATAGGGCGCGCCCCGGATCGTCAGGGATCCGCCGCCGTTGAAGTCGGAGAAGCCGCCGAGCTGCACGCTGTCCGGAGAGGTGTAGGGATCGCCGGTGGTGGGTGTCACTGGGAAGACGCTGATGCGCGTTCCGGTGGCATCGTTGGCGAAACTTGCCGTGCCCGGCGCGGTAACGGATAGCGAAGAGCCGCTCAACGCCTGCGCATGCGCCAGCCCCGAGGTCGTAACGAGCAGGAAACCGACGGACCGGGCAAATTTCATCGCGATCTCCACTTCTGGAAACACGGCGACCCACCGCGGCGCCATGTTTCGGCGCCGGATCCTAGGTTGACCCAAACGGTTCAGGAAGCACTACGCTCATGTCATCAAAGGCCAGGGCTCTGCACAGGATCCGCTCAAGGCTCAGCCTTGAGAATTCTGATGAGTCGCGGCCGCGGCGAGTTCGAGGAACCGGTCTACATCCTTGTCGAGAATGTAGGGGATGAATTGGTCCACCTTGTGATCGGGCCAGTCCCACCAGGACAAGGCGAGCAGCTTGTCGATGCGATGCTGATCGAAGCGGGTGCGGATCACGCGGCCCGGATTGCCGACCACGATGGAGTAGGGCGGGATGATGCCGCGGGCGACGGCGTGTGCCCCGATCACCGCACCGTCCCCGATGACGGTCCCGGGAAGCACCAGGACACCGTTGCCGATCCACACATCGTTGCCGATCACCACATCCTTCGAGACATGATCGGCGAAGGTGTCGCCGGCCTGCGCGGTCGGCCAGTAGCGAGCAAGTTCCGCAAACGGGTACGAGCTCGCGAAGTCGGTTGCGTGATTGCCCAGTATGATGACGAAATCGTTCATCGAGCAGTATTTGCCGATCGTCAGCTTGCCGAGATGCGGCTCGATGATCTGCGGGTTGCCGTAGGAATGGTCGCCGACGCTCCAGCCATATCGGCTGATCTGGCTCGCGAGCCGATGGCTGACCTGAAACTCGAACCGCTCGCGGCCGCCGCTCAACCGGCGCCGCAGCGCGGGAAAGACGAGAGCGTATGACGTGAGCGCGGCAAGCCCTGGCACTAGCGGCTTCAGCACCTCCACGGCCGGGAACTCCAGCAATGCCGCAGCCATCGCCCAGCACAGCGTATCGTCCGCTCCCGCTAGCGCCATGATCATCTCGGGCAACGATGAGGGCGCCCCGATTTCGCGCACCGCGGCCTCGACCCGCGCCCCGGCCTCGCCGGACATCGGCAGCAGCGTGAACTGTTCCCAATCCAGCGGCGCCGATCGGTCCATCGTGACGAGCGTGGACCCGCCATGCGCGGACAGGAACCGCGGTTCCGCCGGGTGCCGCAGGCTCACCAGCTCCGGCCCGAGAGTCCCGCCTTCGAGCTGCAGCGCGATCACCGTGGGCACCTCCTGCCGCTCCTCGCGACCAGTGACCGCTTCCGCATCGATCAGCAGGTGGGTGGCGTGCGGCAATTCCACCAGGAGCGCCGGCCTCGACGCGACTTCACCGTGGACGAGTCGCGTCACCTCCTGATCCACGAAGCCCAGCGCGGTCGCGTGGCGCGTCCGTAGCGTGAACATTCGGATCCGCGGCGGCTCCGCGGACGCGTGTTCGCAGGCATCGGACATCCCGCACTCTCCCGATCAAGCCGGCTTTGCGGACGAAGCCTTGATGGTCGCGGCGATCAAGGCTGCGTAGTAGGTCTGCATCGCCCGCAGCTTCTCGATCGCGTGGCCCGGCGGCCAGAAATGCACCAGGCCGATCCGGCCACCGGGGTCGTGCTCGATGCCCTTCAAGCCGTAGCGGACGAAGCGACTGAGGATGCGGGTATCGACGTTGGCCGCCTTGTAGCCGACATAGTTGGCGACCTCCTGGTCCACCCAAGACAGCGACCCACGGCCGGACATGGCCGAGTAGCTCATGATGATCACGCGGATCATGCTCAGCACGTGGCCGTGTTCGGCAAGATTAAGGAAGCCCAGCGTGCCGCCGTTGAAGCCGCAGGCCTCGCGGGTCTGGAAGCCGTCACGCTGCAGCAGCGAGGTTCCCATCGACGGGGCGGAGCGGAGCAGGGAGAAGTCCTCGATCGGGCCGGCCACGCTTTCCGCCGTGGTCAGCGCGCACAGCATCGGCTCGATGGCCCGGTCATAGACGATGTCGGGATCGGAGAACAGCAAGGGCTGACGCTGCCTCGCCGCCAGGTGATCGAGCAGGAGATATTTCGAGGCGACGTAGCCGGTGAAGTCGTGCGCCTTGACGGCTTGCACCGTGAGACGCTGCGGTGAAAGCTTCGGGACCTCGCGCAGCAGGTCTTCCTTGCTCTGGTCGGTGATGACATGGATGTGCCCGTCATAGGCACCGAACTCGAGCAGCGACGTCATGCTGAGATAGAGCTGGCTGAGAACCAGCGGCGCCCGGAATGCAGTGAAGAAGACGCACGGGTCGTATCGCCGGATCCGGTCGATCTTCCAGCCATCGATGATGACGTCGTAGTAGAAGGCGTTCGCCTCCTGCCCCGGGCTTCGCGCGCCGAGGCTCGCACGCAGCCGCTGGTCCCTCCAGAGCTGGACCGTGGTCGCGACGTCGATGGTCACGGCGCCGAGCTTGATCGAGCGGAAGCCGGTCGAGATGTCCTCCCGTCGCGTCAGCACGCCGGTCGAGCGCATCACCCAGTCGGCGCCGAGGATGTGCCGGATCCGCACGACGTCCTCGAGCTCGACCAGCTGGAAGGTCTCCCAGGCGCTCGGCTTGTCGCGGGTGTAGTCGAGCCGTGAGAAGTGCGGCCCGGCGCAAAGATAGTGGCCGTCGCGGGTCACCGTCACGCCCTCCGCCTTCTGCGTCGAGCGTACGACCAGCGTCTCGCCCGCGGGACCCCTGACCTCGAGGGCCGAGCCGGGACCCTCGCTGTCCTCGATGAAGTCGAGATAGTCCGAGCTTCGCCATTCCGACGGCAGTTCGACTTCCAGCAGCCGCTCAAACCAGTCCTCGTCGCGGTAGTCGCTCTGATGGAAGCTCCGCGAGACCTCGTCCAGGCGGACGAAGGTTCCCCAATACGTCATGAGATGCATAGGTCAGGCTCCCGCCGTCCGTTCTCGTGTGGATCGAATGGCCGCATCACTCGGCGGCGATGCTTCCGGCAATCGAGACCCAGTGCGCGTGCCCGTCGGCGAACACCATCATGCCGGTGCCGGATCCGCGGCCTTCGCCGGGCTTGCGGCAATCGGTGCAGAGCACCTGAGCCCCCGCTGTCTGGGGCCGCGGCAGTGCTCGGTAGGCATAGGCAGGAAACACGATCGGTGCGGACGCGGTCATCCCGCTCGGGAACGACGCCCGTCCCCTTTGAGCGATCGAGATCCCGACCTTTCCCGAGCCCGCGACCAGCGCCAGACCGCCATTATTGTGCGAACGGCCATCATAGTTGTTGAACACCAGCTCGCCGCCGTTGCCGCCATCGAGCTGGCCCTGATGCCCGTTGACCTCCAGGCCGAGATGCACCGAGGCGTCGGCCCAGCCGATGCCGGTCCCGTCCTTGGACTGGTACTCGACGATGCGGTCGTTGTCGGTGCCGTCCACATAGGCCGAGAACTCGTTCATCTCCTGCATCTTCCGGGCATTCGAGGCGCCCCCGTTGCCATGCACGTAGACGCTGTCGCCCTTGATCTCGTTGGTGTCGGCATCGCCGTTGATCGCCAGCATCGTCGGCATGTTGCCGCCGAAGAGCAAGAGCTCGTAGGAGTTGGCACCCGGCTTGACGGCGTGCCGTACGGCCCCGCTGCTGACTTGGCCGAAGGCCGAGTACTCGATGGTCAGTCCCTGGAATGTCGCCGCATAGTCCTGCTTGCCGAAGTTCCACTGGTCGAGCTCGAGGCCGGTATAGGCGCTAACCTGGCTATCCTTGGCGTCGCCCTCGTAGGGGTTATACGATGATACCCAGTTCTCCGCCGTGGCACCCGTAGGCGCACCGATGAAGACGGTGGGACTGCCGTAGGAAGAGTCCGGATCCAGCAGCGTGGCCGGCACCTGGCCTGCAGCGGTGTGGCCGCTCCCGGGGACGGTCCATCCGTTCACCGCGATCCATCGTCCTTGCGGGTCCCAGCCGGTGACCGTGCTTCCATAGGTGATCCGCGCTGGTTGGGTGTCGTCAGCAAGGCGCACCGGCCGCCCGGCGCCGTCCAGCCTGCTCTCGAAGCTGTACACCGTGCCGGCAGGCCAGCTGGCGGTGCCGTCGGGACTCGTGACCAGGGGCACCGACAGGTCGACGACGGTGACGTTGCGCGCAGGTTCGTACTGCACCGACTGGACCAGTACCGCCGGTCCGTCGATGCCGAGCCTGAAGCCGGCCAGCTTCTCGCCGGTGCCGACGGCGACATGGCCGCTCAGGGTCAGGCCGGTATCGCCCGAATGCGCCGAAGCGGCGAGATGCGCCGGCGTGACGCGGGTCATCGTCGGGTCGTAGCTGTTGGTCGACACCCACATCGAGCGGCGCAGCGTCGCGAGCTGCGTCGCGGTCAGAGGTGAGCCGAGAGTGATCCGCGACGGGTTCGCCGTATAGCGCACGTCGTGCAGCACGAGGCGCGGCGGGATCGCCATCGTCTGGTTGTAGAGCGAGACCATGTCGTAGCCGCCATATTTGGCCATCGCCGGCACGCCTGCCTCGAAGCCGCCATTCACCCCGGCTCGGCTCCCGGTCAGGGGTCGCTCCGTGGTCACCAGCGACATCAGGGTGCCGGTGTCGTAGTAGCCGTAGGGTGCGCCTCTGATGGTAAGCGAGCCGCCGCCGCTGGTCTCGGTCCCGTCGGCGAGCCCGCCGAACAGGCCGCCGATGGAGAAGCTGTCGGGCGAGGTGTACGGGTCGCCGCGTCCCTGCGGCGCGGACGGGAATGCGGAGATGCGCGGACTGCCGCCCCCGCGGGCGGGACGCGGATCCACGACCGGGGGTGCCGGATTGACGACGAAGCCGCCCTCGTCGGTCGCACTGGGAGCCTGTGCGAGGGCGCGCGGGGCCGGCCGTGCCAGGCCGAGCGGCGCGGATGCCAGCAGGATCGCCAAGGCGCGCTTCATCGGCGGGACGGAGTGGGGCTCGCGCGCATCAGCTGATCCCGGCGAGGCGGAGGAACTTCAGGCTGGTCTCGTCGAGATCCTGCATGCTCGGGCTGGAACGGACCGCCGCCTTCACGTCCTCGAGCCTGGTGCGGTAGGCCGAGCGCACCAGGGCGGCGGCCGAGGCGACCTGGGGGAGCGAGAGCATGTGGCTCAGCTCGTGGTCGAGCTTCTCGCGGTATGCGAGCATGCCGTTATCGAACGGCGGCGGCGGTGCGTCGCTCTGTCTCATGAAGTTCTTGATCCAGTCATTGTTCAGCGACTTGATCGAGATCCCGGTGGCCATCGGGTGATCGCCGCGATTGCGGGAACTCTTCCAGAGCCATTCCTCTGCCGATTTGAAGAAGTAGTGGTAGATGCAGATATTCTCGGCGTTGAAGTTATCCGAGAAGCCCGCATCGGCGTGAAAGCCGGTCGGATTATTGCGGTAGGCGTGCAGGTCGCCGGTCGAGAGGCGGTACACGTAGGCGCTTCGCTCGTCCGTCACCGGCGTGTGCGAGCGCGAGCTCAGCATCAGTCTCGGTCGGAAGATCGTCTTGATCAGCCTGTATCCATCGCCGATCAGGGCGATATCGACCAGACGGGTGTTGCGGCGTGTCATGAGTTCGTCAAGGCAGCCGATCTCGTCGTTGGACCCGATGAACTTCCAGTTCATCGCGATCGCGTCGACCTCGCGCCTGGTCTGCCAGCGCAGGAAATCCGAGATCGAGGTGAACCGGGCCGGGTTGGGAACCAGAAACTCGTCGGCGTCCAGGACGAGTGCCCACTCGAAGTCGAGGATGTCCGGCAGCACGCCGAACGCGTGGCCGTAGGCCTTGTCCTGCGCCGGCACTCCGGGACTGATCTCGCTGTTGATCCAGGTAATGACCCCGGCATTCGCCAGCGTGGCAAGCAGCTCGTCCGATCGGTCGTCATTGTTGTTGCTGTAGACATAGAACCATTCGAAGCCGATCGACCGATGATGGGCGATCCATTCCAGCAGATAGATTCCCTCGTTGCGTGCCGACATGACCATGCAGGCCCCGCGGCGCGGCCGCACCGCGCGGCGTGCATATGCATTGCACGCATGGGCCAGCGAGACAAACTGTCCGTTCCGGCCCTTGGTCGCCAATCGATCGAAATTCGCGTCGATCGTGGTCCGGCCAGTCGGTCGCGCGGCCGCCTGGGCGTCCCCGACGAACCCGCTCCGGGCCTCCAGCCAGGTCGAGAGTGCCGCGATTCCCGTGGTTGCCCAGAAATTCCCCGGATCATGGTCGATCAGACGCGCCAGCAACGCGGGCCGGGCCAGGAGGCTTTCAGACAGCGCGGAGATCTCCGCGATGCCGAGCAGAGGCAGCAGCCCGTTCAACGCACCGCCGGCGTAGCGGCTTTCCGAGGCCAGGATGAAGCGGATCAACGCGTCCACGCCGAGGCCGTA
>CAXUCM010000030.1:15766-17173 GCA_964249315.1 uncultured Acetobacteraceae bacterium
TAGCGGCCGTTGAGGGGGTCATGGATGGTGGTGCGGCCCTGTGCCGCGGCGCGCGTGACATGCAGCGGCAGCACGATGTTGCGAAAGCTGCTGAACTGCAAAGTGATCGGCAGCACGCGTTGAGCATTGACGACGAGAAACAGCAGGTCAGGCCGATGCGGCAGGATGAAGCCGATGACCGGGACGTTTTCCGACTCGGTCGGCCCCCCGGGGCGCAGACAACCAGGCCGGACTCCGCCTGGGCGGAAATCTTGGTTTCGTGGGATGAAGAAATGCCAAAATATTCAGTCATGGTTCCTCATCGAAGTTTTCTGCCGGATGACGACAAGCCAGCAACAGGGCTCGCTGAGCTGGTTGATCCATGCTGCCACGACCGGGGTTCGATCGCCAAGTTTCCAAGCTATCGTGACCGCGAGGGGGCGCTGATCCCGGAGGCGGAAGAGCAGGGCGTCGTCGGCCCCTGCCGGCATGGTTCATAGGCATTACCAACATGTGATGCTGTCCTGGGCACCCTCCAGCCATGCTGGTTCGCTTCGAGATCCGGTCAGTACTTCGTTACGACGATAACAGCATCATGAGCTTCCCGGCGATACGTGCCTGCAGCAGAGTGAACGACGACGTGCCCGCCTGACGCGGCCGCCGCGAACCGAGGATCAGCCATGCTGCCGTCGCCCGACGTCACTCGTCATCTGTCTGGCGCAGAGGCTCAAGGCAATCGGCGACTGGCGACCTTGTCGCGTATCGCGACCAGCCGTCCCGTCGCCATGGGTGCCGGCGGCAATGCGAGCCTGAACGGCGGCACCTACAGCTTCGCCGAGCTCTGGAGCCTCGAGAGCGAGTTCGACTTCGTCCGGCTGATCTACGCGAACGCCCAGGGAGGCTCCAACTTCGCGATCGCTGCGGCAACCATCGCGCCGACCGCGACTGCTGCGATGCGTGATCAACCAACCGATGGCGGCGGGGCGGTGGTTCCCCACAGCCGCGTCACCTTCAACAATGGCGGCATCGACCTGCCGATCCACGACCAGATCATGGCGTCCCTGTATACGGCGCCGGAGGCGGTGACGGCGCTCGCACTTCCACCGCTGCCCGGGATCGCCGCCGGTTTCAGCCCCTGGACTCCGCAGCTCGTCTTCTCGGACTGGATCGCCCGGACGAGCATCAAGCGGGCGGATGCCGGGCCGGGACGGCTGCTCTCCATACGGACCCTGCTCACGAGCGGTCAGAACCTGGTCGGGATCAACACGCGGGGGTGGGACGGCGCCGACGCGTCCGATCCGGCCTCCGTCACCGGTCGCTCCTACACCAAGGGTTTTGCTGCGGGCGATCTCGTCACGAGATCCCCGGCCTTTGGGGCGGAGAGGCTGTGAAGCAATCCTGTCTGGGTGTGTGTGAGACAGTTGAGAC
>CAXUCM010000031.1:0-11011 GCA_964249315.1 uncultured Acetobacteraceae bacterium
GGGTCGGACAGCCCGGCTACGTCATCGGGGGAACGGCGATCGGCGGTAGCGGCGGCGGCAGCTTCGGCACGCCGCAGAGCCATCCGAATGTCGGGGGTGGTGCGGGTCTGGCGGGCTCTTGGCCGGGCGGCGGTGGTGCCGGCGGGGCCAACGGCGCCGGCGGCAACGGTGCCAGCGGGCTCGTCATTCTCGAGTGGTTTGGCACGCCGACGGCCTAAAAGCCGGCCGGACATAGCGCGCCGTTCGCGCTGCGCAGGAGTCATCATGGAAAGCTTCTTTGAATCCTGCCTCGCGTTCACGCGTGCCGAGGAAGGCGGGTACGTCGATGACCCGCGCGACTCAGGAAACTGGACGAGCGGCCAAGTCGGGCACGGGACATTGGTCGGTTCGAACATGGGCGTCGGAGCGCCAGCATTGCTGGCATGGATGGGTCCCGGTACGTGCTTGACGTCCGAGCAGATGCGAGACTTGCCGGTGGCCAGCTACGAGGCGATCGCGCGCTCTCGATACTGGACACTACTCGGTTGCACCATCATACCAGCCGGGGTCGACTTGATGGTGTTTGATTTCGGCTGGAACCGAGGCATCGGAACGTCGCAAAATCTGCTGGCACGCTGCCTGGCTTCCGGTCTGCATCAGGGCAGCTCTCTGGCAGATGGCTTAGTCGAAGCGGCGATCGACCAGATTCCGATACCGATTCTTCTCGGACGTATTTCGGTGAGCGGGATCCGGGTGCTACAACAGCGGCTAGGCGTGGAACAGGACGGGCTAGTGGGTCCGCAAACCTTGAATGCCTTCGCCAAGAGGGAAGACTTGCGTCCGACCGCAATGATCCTGGCCTTGTCGACGGCGCAGATCGCGTCCTATCGACTGCTCAGCAACTTTTCCACCTACGGGGTTGGCTGGCTGGCAAGGACGTCGCGTCGACAGGCGGCGGCCCTCGTGTCGGCGACTGCAAACCCAGTCTGAATGTATGACTCCACTCACCTTTGAGCGTAATTATATCAGGCGGCGCAGAGACTGACGGATCAAAGGTTAAGGCTAAGGCTCTGCCCCAAGCCAAGCCAGAGGCTCTCCTTTGGAAACCTCTTTGAAAGCAAATGGATTCTCGAGGCTTCGCCTTGAGCGGGTCCAGGGCAGAGCCCTGGCCTTGCATGAGTCGCGTTTGAAGACCATCAGAACGGGAGACAAACCGTGAAGCTGCTCTCCAGCCTTGCCGCGCGCTTTCGCGAGGCGTCCACCTATGCTGGTCTTGCTGCCCTCTTCGCGGCGGTCGCGTCGGCGCTCGATCAATCCGGGGTGGCTCGGGACGTCGCACTGTTCGGCGCGATTGCCGCAGGGATCGGAGCCATCGCGAAGTCGGAGAACAATGTTGCTCTTGCGAACGTCATGGATCAGGCCGTGAAGCTCGCTCCTGTATTGACGAAGGTGCTGGAGGCAGCGGAGGCAGCGCGGTCGAGCGACCAACGCTGACGTGCTTTCGTGCAGGATGGGCCGTGACCTGCTCAGCCGAAGACCAGCCTCGGCGCTCCATGGAAGTCCGTGGGGCCCGTATGGGTCAGTGCGGACCGTGTATCCAGCCAAATCTGTCCGCCAAGTTCTCGCCATCGGTGACAGAACGTGAAGTCCTCGCTGAGGTATGTCTGCGTCCGCGGATCGATCATGCAGTCGAACAGGGCGTAGCGTTCATGTTCTGCATCGTCCATCCCGCTATAGGCGTGAATGGCTCGGTAGCGGGTTTCCGGATAGGCATCAATCATGCGGCGGATGGCGTCGCGGCTGATCAGCAGAAAGCCGGTGCCGACATAGGTCGCGGTCGCGAGGTCACCCTCGCGCGCCGCATGAGCGCCGGTGCAGAGTTCTCCCACGTAACGCAGGGGGGCGGTCGCTGGCGACTCCCCTGCTCGCAGACGCGTCTCAGAGTGCACGTCCCAATAAGACGTCTTCAGCGGATAGCTTGCCGCGACGACATTCTTGCCGGTTGCGAGGAGACGGCCAGGAAGCGCTGCATCAAAGCTGATGTCTCCGTCTATGAAGAGGATGTGTGTTGCCTCGCTCGCCACGAAATGCGCGAGCAAGGTGTTGCGGCTTCGTGTTATCAGAGCGTCCTGGCCGAGCAGCGCAAGCGTCACGTCATAGCCGTCGGTGCCGGCCTGCCGCATCAGGCCGATCACCGACTGCATGTATCCTTGGGCAACGACACCGCCGTAACACGGTGTCGCGACGAAGACGTGCGAACGCATGAAGAAACGCCTCAGGTTGCCATCTCATCCTAGACGTCAATCCTTACTGATCCCTTAAGTTCGGCCTCAGCGATGCACCTCGTCACCCATCATCGCCGCAACGACCGGCTCAATCATTACGGCGATGTCCGCCTGCGCCGCTGCTGTCGGGTGAAGTAGGGGATCAGGCGGGATCAACTTCAAATCAAGGAAGCGGGTCGGATCGATCGCGCCGTCTCGCTGCAAGGCGGGTGCGACATCCTTGTAGCGGAACCAATGATCATAGGTCGATGTCAGGGTGCTCAAGCGAGCATTCAGGATGCGCGTGTTGGCGTCTATCCAGGGTGACCGCTTCGACGGCAGAACACCGAGCAGGAGGACGCTTGTGTTCGGCTGTCGTGCGTGTAGAAGCTCCAGGATCTTGACAATACCTTTGAAGGTTTCGTCGGCATCGGTATGGACGTGGCCGAAATTGTTGGCACCAATCAGCAGGATTGCTGCTTTCGGTGTGATCCCATCGAGCTCACCATGCTGAAGCCGCCAAAGCAGATGGCACGTGCTGTCGCCGCGGAAGCCGAGATTGATTGCGTGGCGGTCTCCGTAGAAGCGCTTCCAGATCGGCTGGAAGTTTTGCCAGGACTGAGGACCTGCCCGTTCCCAGTCCTGGGTGATCGAGTCGCCAAGCCAGAGTAAGTCAACCCGGCCGCGCCTCAGCTCCGCCTGCTTCGCCTCGAACCGCTGCCGCCACCATGGCGTATCCAGACGTGAGATCGGCTGAGTGGCGATCGAGCCTGGGGCGGCTGCGCCGAGTAGGAGAGGGAGCAAGAGGAGGAGAACAGCAGAGGCTCTGGCTCGTCGAAGCAACTGCATCGTCCATTGCTCAGACATAGAGAATTGCGAAGCTCGCCGCACCGAACAGCAGGCAGTAGATCGCGAACGGACCCATCGCCCATTGCTCGTGAGAGCGGAAGTAGCGCATTAGGAACGCCGTGCTGGCAAAGGCAGTGACACCGGCCACCGACGCCGCCAGTATGGCTGGCGTCCAGCTTGCTACCGTGACTCCCGACTTACGAAGGTGCAGCGCCTCTTCGACGCCGGCGGCAATGATGATTGGCGTGCCAATCAGGAAGGAGAAGCGCGCCGCGCCCTGATGATCGATCCCGCGCAGGACCCCGCCGATGATGGTCGCCCCAGAGCGCGAGATCCCCGGGATGAAGGCAAGACACTGCCAGAGCCCGATGGCCACCGCATCCCGCCACGCCAGGGTGGCGATCGGCCGGTGCGTCGTCCGGCTGCCGCGACGCAACTTCTCGCCGAACAGGAGCAGGAGCCCGTTCAGCACCAGGAACACGGCGGCGACCTGCGGCGTGCCGAAGAGCCGGCGGAGGAAGCTCTCGAATAGATAGCCGAGAACAACCGCGGGAACCGTGGCAAGGACGATAAGGATGGTTATGTGCCGGCTTTCTCGAACCATGCTGACGGATCCGACGCCGACGAAGCCACGGCTGAGTGCCATCCAGTCGCGCCAGAAATAGAGCAGCAGCGCCAGCGCCGTGCCGAGATGGAGCGTGACCAGGAACGGCAGGAAGGCGGCACCACGCTGATCGATGTTCCAATGAAGGATCGCCGGCACGATGACGGCGTGAGCCAGGCTACTGACCGGGAACAGCTCCGTCACCCCTTGCAGGACCGCGATGATCAAGGCCTGAGTGATGGTCATGTCGCCAATCCCGAGTCATTGAAGAAGGAACGCTGTTGCCGGACTCTTGCACGGGCTGCAAGCACGTGAGATGGAACCGCTGGAGTGCCATCGGGACGGTATCTTAGACAAGGGAGCGGATGCACGGTGGCATTGACACGAGGTACGTGTGCCGCGTCATAACTCTGCCGCGATGCTCGCGAGCGCCGTCGTTCTCGTGGTGGCGGCAGGATTTTGTTCCTACGCGGTCTTGCAGCATCAAGGTAGCGGGCATCGCCGCTACATCCTGCAGGCGGTGTTCCCGTCCTCCAACGGGCTGCAGGTAGGAGCGGATGTTCGTCTCGCCGGCGTGAAGGTCGGCACGGTGTCCTCCATCACGCTGGATCGAAATGCATTCGTGACCCGGGTCGAATTCCGCATCGATGACCGGTTCCGGCTTCCATCCGATACCGCTCTTCGCATCGGCAGTAGCGGGTTCACCTCTGCGAACGCCCTCCTGATCGATCCCGGACGTTCGAGCCGCCCGCTTGTCGCGGGCGATACGATACGGGACACGCATCCGCTGCAAAGCCTGGAGGAGACGATCAGTAACTACATCTTCGGTGGCGGCGGCCTGGGCGGGACCGGCCCCTGACACGCTCTAATCATTCATCGGATAGGACGCCATCAGGCGGCGCTGCAGCCGCCAATCCTTGAACATTTGACGTAGGCCGCTGCTCTTGAAACCGGCCGCACGCTTCGCAGCGCCGATCTCGAACGCCAATCGGTAATGGTCGAACTGGGTTCGATATGCGTCCCGCAATCGTGTCGTCGGATCCCAGATGTGGGTAGCTTCGGAGCCGACGCCGTTGATCTCGATGATCCGAAAGCCGGTGCCGCTGCGCAAGCTCGCCAGGGTCTGATAGCGAACGTCGATACGTCCGAAGTGAAACTCCGGAACATCATCCATGATCCGCGTGATGGATCGGGTTAGCGCGGGGGTGATGTCAAGTGCGCCGTCGGCGAAGATCGAGCCCTTGCAGTGGTTGCCGGCAAATACCAGACGGACGGGAGCGCCAGCCGGCAGAACCTCATCGAGGCGCGCCTGGAGCCTGGGCAGGTACAGATGCGGGACCAATCGCGTTCGCGGATCCGCCATGACGAGGTCGCGGATGCTGGAGCAACCATCGCCCAACAGGATCGGCGCTCGCTTGTGGGTCAGGGACGTGATCATTCCAGCCGAACCGTCCGGACGTCTGACATAGAAGATCCCTGCCTCTCCCTCGTAGGGAATCAGTTCCTGCAGCAGCAGATCGACCCCTCTCGGATAGGCAGCGAGGATGTCTGCCAGGGCGTGTCGCGACGGCATCAGCCGAACCCCGGTCCCGTTACATCCGACATCCGGCTTGACGACCAGCGGAAAGCTGAGCGCAGCCTGCTCGAGGAGAGCCACGGCGCGCGCCTCGTCCTGGTCACCGGTGGCAAGACGGACGTACCGCGCAATCCAGGGCGTCGCGACAGGGCCCGCTTGGTCAAGGATCGAGCTCTTGCTTTCGCCGCACAACCCCCCCGTCGAGATCCTCGGATTGGCTGCCGTCGGCAGGCTGAAATCGCGGTAGCGAAGCCCGAGTGCGATCCAGTAGGCCACGACGGGCGCGTAGAACACCCAGCCGGGCCAGAATTCGAAGGAGGAAACGTGCTTAAAATGGGACGGACGGACGTCGACGGCCGCCAGATCACTCATTCCGCTTCATCCTGGAAATGGGCAAAAATGCGCCCGAGCGCCACGATCACGACCGCGAACCCGATCGCGCCAGCCCATCGCCATGCACCGAAATGCTCCATCAGTAAACGGCCCACTCGCATCGACACGAAGAATAACAGGCTGGTCCAGATCGAAGTTGCGATGACCGCGGCAAGCGCGAACTGAGGAAAGCTGGCGCGTAGGAAGCCGCAGGCAATGTAGGTCGGCAGCCGCGCACCGGGTAGGAAGCGACTTACGAAAACGACTCGGAATACCCTGGTCGACAGCCAGCGACGCCCGCGGACATGCCGCTCGGCGGAAACCAGACGGTTGACGCGAGGCCACATCGACGCAGACCGGCCAATCCCGTAGAGACCGAGATCGCCCAGCACGATCCCTGCATAGAGCCCGCTCAACGCCACGATCAGACGGATGTCTCCTGCCTCGAACTGCACCGCCGCGAGGACCGTCGCCGCGTCCTCAAGGATAAAGGTGCCGAGGATGATGGCGGCGGCCTGAGAGAGCGGATGCGCGCCGGCGGCCTTGAGCAGGCCGGAGACCGAGAGGGATACCATCCGCGTTCAAACGTGGTGTCTGCGCCGAACGCCGGGTAGCGAAGTTGTCCGGAAGCTGCTTGGACGTCGATCGATATCTACCATTTCCCGAAAGTTAGCCTGTCTGGCGGTCGCGGACTGGGCGATGTCCAGAAAATGGCACTCCCGCTGCACCGATGTTCCATATCGGTGCGAGAGGACGCCGTCACCTGTTTTCTCGTGGTCGAGAATGGGGTGAGGCTGGCTTCGGCTCTCGACTTCGCTAAACTGTCGCTCCCGGTGGAGGATCGTCGAGGCAATGGCGACAGTGGCGAAGGGAAGGCGGAGTGTCGCTCGGCAATCCGCCACGACGGCAGAGGTCGAAGCGCCGGACGGTGCGACGGTCATGACGGCGAGTAGGGTCCCACGACATGACGAAGCCGCTTCGGACAGTCTGGCTCCCGTAGCCGGTGCGACTTCAACGTTGCCTGATCCTTTGCTCACGACGATCGGCACTCGGATCGAGGCAGGCTCGCTGGTGTTCGACCCTGAATGGTACAAGCAGCAATATCGCGATGTTGCCGCAGCCAAGCTGGACCCGATCCGGCACTATTTCGATAACGGGGTTCGTGAAGGACGCAATCCTAACGCTTACTTCGATACGAAATGGTATGCCAGTCATAATCCGGACGTCGCGGCGGCCGGCTTGAACCCGTTCCTGCACTATCTGCTCTATGGTGCACGCGAGGGAAGGCGGCCACGACCGGCCACGCAAGCCGTGTAGAGCCGGTCCATAAGACGCTCCTCGATCCGCGTCGAGATGCGAATTAGAGCAATTCGCAACGTGGATAAAGTTGTTTTCCTCCGGTGCGTTATGGCACACGCGCAGGATGATCAACCGCCGCGCCTTCCTCGCAGCTGCCGCCGGCCTGATCGGTTGGGACGCTGACGCACCGGCAAGGTCGCGGTCTCGGCAAGGCGCACCGGCCGGCTTCGATGCCTTCCTGGCCGGAGTTCGCTCGAAGGCGCTCGAGCTCGGGATCAACGCGGCGACTCTGGACGCCGCCCTGACGTTCGATCAGCCAAACCCGCACGTGCTGGCGCTCGACCAGCATCAGCCGGAATTCGTGCTGACCTGGGCGCAGTATCATCGAAGGGTGCTCACCGAAGCCAAGGTCGAACAGGCGCGATCGGTCTATCGCGAGCGGATTGCCCTGCTTGACGGGATCTCGCGGCGCTATCCGGTCGATCCTCGCATCGTCGTCAGCATCTGGGGGGTGGAGTCGATGTTCGGAACACGAAGCGGCTCGTTCGGCGTCGTCGATGCGCTCGCGACCCTCGCCTACGACGGGCGACGCCGCGGCTTCTTCTTCTCTGAATTGCTGGGAGCGCTGCGTATCCTGCAGCACGGCGACGTCGAGCCCGCCCGTATGCTCGGAAGCTACGCAGGCGCGATGGGTCAGCCGCAATTCATGCCGACCTCCTTCCTGCGCTACGCCGTTGATTATGACGGCGATGGCAGGCGCGACATCTGGTCGACCGAAGCTGACGTGCTGGCATCGATCGCGAACTACCTGCTCCGGAACGGCTGGGTGGCCGGCGCACCGTGGGGACAGCCGATCCGGATCCCATCCGGCTTCGATACCGCGCGGACGGGCAGGGGCATCCGTCGCCCGCTAGATGCCTGGATGCGACTCGGCGTGCGACGGCAGGACGGAACGGCATTCTCGCAAGGCAACGTCATCGGCACCGTGCTGATACCCGACGGGCCGGAGGGAGATGCCTTCATGGTGTACGCCAATTTCGACGTGATCCGGCGCTACAATCCGTCGGACTTCTACAGCTTGGCCGTCGGTCTGCTCGGTGCCGCGACGGCATGAGGCCGGACCGTCGCATCGACGCCCTGGTCGTGCTGGGCTGCGCAGCCCTCGTCGCCTGCCAGTCACGACGGCCGATACAGCCCGCCCGGGCGGCGCACTATACGATCGGCGCACCGTGGAGCAGCGCGGGCTACTGGTTCTATCCGAGGGAACAGCTTTCCTACGAGGCGACCGGCCTCGCAATCGTCGACGCTCCGTCGGACCCGCGCGGAAGACGGACCGCCGACGGCGAGCGCTACGAGCCGCAGATCGCCGCCGGTGCGCACCAGACCCTGCAGCTCCCGGTCGTCCTGAGGGTCCGCAACCTGCAGAACGGGCGGGAGATGCTGCTTCGCATCGATGATCGCGGGCCGGCATTGCCGGGCCGGGTGCTCTCCGTCACGCCGCGAGCCGCCGAGCTGCTCGGCATGATCCCCGGACGCGCGACGCCAGTACGCTTGATCGAGGAGCAAGCGCCTAGCCGGTACCTGCTCGGCCGCGTCGAGGGATCGCCCGCCGCCGACGTGGTCGCGGCACCGGTCGGCCAAGTCGAGGAGCAGTCGCTGATGCCCGGGGCACCGCCGAGCGCCACCAGCCGCAGCACCTCGCCGCCCAGCGACCGGCCGGAGCCCGATGCATCGGCGTTGCCCGACGAGGCCGTGACGGTCGCAGCACCGGAGGCCTGGTCGCTCTGGATCGATGCCGGCCAGTTCAGCGCACCGGGCTATGCGAGGCGGCTGGCACTTCAGCTCGATGGTTCCGTGCGCCAGTCCGGCCGTGGCCGCTCGTCGGTGTTCAGCGTTCGCATCGGACCGTTCGACCAGGTCGGCGACGCCGATGCGGCACTGGACCGGGCGCGCTCCGCCGGAGTAACCGGAGCCCGGATCATCGTCGAATAGGGGCACCCTTGGCCACCAGAAGGTTCTTGCTGAGCGCGATCGGCAGCGTCGCTGGATCGGCTCTCTGCGGCGTTCCGGCCTCCTCCGCACGCCGGCACTTCAGGCGATCCCCGTCCGAGGCGACGGATGCCGACGTAGCGGCGGCGACCAGTCCGGCGGACACGCCGATCGGTCCGCTCGACACGCAGGCGCGTTGGGCCTTCATCTTCGACGCCGCCACCGGCACGGTGCTCCTGCAGAAAGCCGCGGACGAGCCGATGCCGCCATCCTCCCTGACCAAGATGATGACCGCCTACCTGGTGTTCTCGGCGCTGACCCAGGGACGTCTGCGCCTGGACCAGACCCTGCCGGTTAGCGAGAAGGCCTGGCGGATGCAGGGCTCCAAGATGTTCGTGCCCCTCGGTCAGGCGGTCGGCGTCGAGGATCTGGTTCGTGGCATGCTGATCCAGTCCGGCAACGACGCCTGCATCGTCCTGGCCGAGGGGCTCGCCGGCTCCGAGGACCAGTTCGTCGTGCTGATGAACCAGGAGGCCCGACGCCAGGGCCTGACCAACACGCAGTTCCGCAACGCGACGGGATGGCCGGATCCGGACCACCATATGTCGGCGCGCGACGTGGCGACGCTGGCGCTGCGCCTGATCCGGGACTACCCGCAATATTACCACTACTTCTCCGAGCACGATTACCGCTTCAACAGCATCGACCAGGGCAACCGCAACGTGCTGGTCGACAAGGGTCTGGCCGACGGACTGAAGACCGGTCACACCGATGCCGGCGGTTTCGGCATCTGCGCCAGTTCCGAGCGCGAGGGCAGGCGCATCATCGCGGTGCTGAACGGCCTGCCGTCCTCGCGGGCGCGTGCCGAGGAGGGCGCGCGTCTGCTCGGCTGGGCCTTCGCGAATTTCGAGGACGTCCATCTCTTCGGCAGCGGCGAGATGGTGCAGGCGATCCCGGTCTGGCTCGGACAGCGCCCGACCGTGGCGGCATCGGTGGCGCATGACGTCGTGCTCACGCTGGCGCATGGCTGGCGCAGCCGAGCCAGGATCAGGGTCGACTTCCAGGCGCCAGTCCCGGCTCCGATCACCGCTGGCCAGGTCGTCGGTCAGCTCGTCATCGCCGGCATCGGGCTCGCGGATCTGCAGGTGCCGCTGGTCGCGACGAGCGCGGTGCCGCGGCTGGCGCTGCCGGCTCGCGCCGCTTCCGTGATCGAGCATGCGATCGACGGCGGCTGAGCCGTTGGCCGGCATGCTGGTAAGCATCGCGGGCGGCGCGGGCGCGGGCAAGACGACGCAGATCCGCCGTCTCGCAGAGACGCTGGCAGCGACCGGCCTGGACGTGCTGTGCACGCGCGAGCCGGGCGGCGCGCCCGGGGCGGAGGCGCTCCGGCGGTTCCTGCTGCAACGTGATCACGGCTTGAGCCCGCGCGCCGAGGCGATGGTGCATTTCGCCGCCCGCACCGACCATGTCGACGCCACGATCCGGCCGGCGCTCGAACGCGGCCGCCTCGTGCTTTGCGATCGCTTCTCGGATTCCACCCTCGCCTATCAGGGCTACGGTCTCGGCCACGGCGATCCGCTGCTGCTCGGCTTCATCGAGCAGCTGATCCGGCTGCTCGATCTGCAGCCGCGTCTCACCCTGATCCTCGACATCCCGCCGGCGCAGGCGCGACACCGGTTGCGGCAGCGCGACGAGGATCCCGACCGCTACGAGTCGCTGGACCAGGCCTTCCATGCCCGGGTCGCCGAGGGCTTCCGGAGCATCGCGGGCCGGGCGCCCGAGCGCTGCGTGCTGGTGCCCGCGCTCGGCTCCGTCGAGGACGTGCAGCAGCGTCTGCTCGCGGCGCTGCGACCGCTGCTCGCTTCGTGAGTCACGACGAGGACGGCGAACCGCTGGTCGGCCAGGCCGAGGCCGAGCGGGCGCTGGCCCATGCCTGGCGGTCGGGGCGTCTGCATCATGCCTGGCTGCTGAGCGGACCATCCGGCATCGGCAAGGCGACGCTGGCGCGCCGCTTTGCGCAGACCCTGCTGGCAGCCGACGGCAGCAGCGCCGACCGCAGACGGATCGCCTCCGGCACCC
>CAXUCM010000031.1:11021-17000 GCA_964249315.1 uncultured Acetobacteraceae bacterium
GTCGTCACCCGCGCCGACGATGAGAAGCGTCAGCGCCCACGCAGCGAGATCGTGCTCGAGGACGTGCGTCCGATCGGCGTGTTCCTGCGTCGCACCGCAGCCGCTGCCGGCTGGCGGGTCGTCATCGTCGACGGTGCCGATCGCCTCAACCGTAACGCCGCGAACGCCCTGCTCAAGCTGCTGGAGGAACCGCCGGAGCGGGCGCTGCTGCTGCTGGTCTGCGAGGCACCCGGCCGGCTGCTCGCCACCATCCGCAGCCGCTGCCGTGCCCTGCGCCTCTCCCCGATCGACGACGCCTCGATGCGCACCGTGCTGCAGAGACTGCGTCCGGAGCTGAGCGAGCCCGAGCGGGAGACCCTGCTCGCGCTCGGCCGCGGCTCGCCGGGGCGGGCGCTGTCGCTCGCGGCGGGCGACGGGCTCGTCCTCTCCGGCCTGGTGCGGGACCTGCTCCGGCAGCCGGATCTGGCAGGCGACCTGCGCGCCTACGACCTTGCCGACACCGTGCTGCGTCACGAAAGCGGCGTTTCCACCTTCCTCGGCTTGTTGTCCGCCGCCATATCCTCGACGATACGACGAGAGGTCATTGCCGGCCGGGCGGATCCTCCGGCCGGCCTGATCTCGTCCCGGCCGGCGGCACGCTGGGCGGAGATTTGCGCCAGCCTGGTCCGGCTGCGCGACGAGACGGAAAGCCTCAATCTGGATAAACGCCAGGCCGTTCTCGCCGGCCTGAGCCTGCTGAGTGGATGATGACCAAGCGCTACACCATCACGACCCCGATCTACTACGTGAACGGCTCGCCGCATATCGGGCACGCCTACACCTCGATCGCGGCCGACATCCTGGCCCGCTGGAAGCGTCTCGACGGTTACGACGTGTTCTTCCTGACCGGCACCGACGAGCATGGCCAGAAGGTGGAGCAGGCAGCGGTAGCCGCGGGGATGGCGCCGCAGGCGTTCGCGGATCGCACCGCGGCGGATTTCCGCGCCATGGCCGACGCGCTGGAGATCTCGTACGACGATTTCGTCCGCACCACGGAGCCGCGCCACGGTGCCGCCTGCAACGCGCTGTGGCGCCGCCTGCAGCAGGCTGGGCAGATCTACCTGGGCGCCTATGAAGGCTGGTATGCGCTGCGCGATGAGAGCTTCTATGCCGAGGACGAGCTCACCCTGCATCCGGACGGCAGCCGCACCGCGCCGAGCGGCGCCCCGGTCGACTGGGTGCGCGAGCCGTCCTACTTCTTCCGGCTGTCCGCCTGGCAGGACCGGCTGCTCGAACTCTACGAGGCGCATCCCGACTTCATCGGGCCGCCGGCGCGACGCAACGAGATCGTCAGCTTCGTCCGCCAGGGCCTGAAGGACCTGTCGATCAGCCGGACCAGCTTCAGCTGGGGAGTCCCGGTTCCGGACGACCCCGCACACGTGATGTACGTCTGGTGGGACGCGCTGGTGAACTACATCACCGCCCTGGGATATCCCGACCAGGAAAATCCGCTTTGGGCGTTCTGGCCGGCAGACCTGCATCTGGTCGGCAAGGAGATCGCCCGCTTCCATGCCGTGTTCTGGCCAGCCTTCCTGATGGCCGCGGGGCTGGAGCTGCCGAGGCGGATCTTCTCGCATGGCTGGTGGACCATCGAGGGCGAGAAGATGAGCAAGTCGATCGGCAACGTGATCGATCCGCGCCAGCTCGCGCAGGCGTTCGGCGTCGACGCAGTACGCTACTTCCTGATGCGCGAGGTGCCGTTCGGCGGCGACGGCGACTACAGCCGCAAGGCGCTGATCGGCCGGCTCAACGTCGAGCTTGCCAACGATCTGGGCAATCTTGCGCAGCGCACGCTGTCGCTGATCGCGCGTCATTGCGGCGGCGCGCTGCCAGCGGCGGGCGACATCGCTGAGGCCGATGCCGCCCTGCTGGCGCAGGGCCGGGCGCTGCCGGAGATCATGCGGGAGCAACTCGACCGGCAATCGCCGAACGAGGCGCTGGAGAGCGTCTGGCGGCTGGTGCGGGCCGGCAACGGCTACGTCGACCGGCAGGCGCCATGGTCGCTGAAGGACACCGATCCGATCCGCATGCACACGGTGCTGCGCGTTCTAGCCGACCTCCTGAGAACCGTGGCCACGGTGCTGCAGCCGTTCATGCCGACCAGCATGGCAGCGATGCTGGACCAGCTCGGCGTCGCCGGCCACGCGCGGAGCCTCGCAGCACTCGGTACGCCGCTCGCCGCCGGCACCTCACTGCCGCCGCCGATGGGCATCTTCCCGCGCCATGTCGAGCCGAAGACCGGTGCCGAGCCGGACAACGTCGCCCGATGAGCGAGGCGACCCTGATCGACAGCCATTGCCATCTGGACCGCTTCGAGCCCGCCGCGTTGCCCGACCTGCTCGAGCGTGCCCGCGGGGCCGGACTGGGCGGCATGCTGACGATCGGCACGCGCCTGTCCGAGGCGCCGCGTCAACTCGCACTCACCCGCGACTCCGCCGCCGGTCTGCGGATCTGGTGCACGGTCGGCACCCATCCCGACCATGTCGAGGAGGAGCCGGTCGCATCCGCGGACGCAATCGCCGAGTGCGCCGCGTCCGTCGGCGTCATCGGCATCGGCGAGTCGGGGCTGGACTACTTCCATGGCGCGCCCCCGGTGCGTGCCGCCCAGCAGGCCAGCTTCCGCATGCATATCCGCGCCGCCCGGTTGGCTGAAATCCCGCTGGTGGTGCATGCCCGCGACGCCGACGACGACGTGATCGGCATCCTCGAGGACGAGCATCGCTCCGGCGGCGGCTTCCGCTTCGTGCTCCATTGCTTCAGCTCGGGTGCCGAGCTGGCCACGCGCGCGCTCGAACTCGGTGGCTCGATCAGCTTCTCCGGGATCCTGACCTTCCCGAAATCGGAGTCGCTGCGGCAGATCGCGCGCACGGTCCCGCTCGACCGGCTGCTGGTCGAGACCGACGCGCCCTACCTGGCGCCGGTGCCCCGGCGCGGCCGACGGAACGAGCCGTCCTACGTGGTGCACACCGCCGCGGTCCTGGCGGCGCTGCACGAGCTGTCGCCGCAGACGCTGCATGCCCTGACCACGGAGAACTTCTACCGTCTGTTCAGCAAGGCGGCGTAGCCCATGCGGATCATCATCCTCGGCTGCGGCGGCTCGGCCGGCGTGCCGATGCTCGGCGGCCCGGACGGAAGCGGCGACTGGGGAGCCTGCGATCCGGCCGAGCCGCGCAATCGACGCAGCCGCTCATCGATCGTGATCGAATCGGCCGCCGGCACGCGCCTGCTGGTCGATACCGGGCCGGACCTGCGCGAGCAGTTGCTCCGCTGCGGCATCGGTCGCGTCGACGCGTTGCTCTACAGCCACGCTCACGCCGATCACGTGGCCGGACTCGATGAGGTCCGAGGCCTGAACCGGGTCATCGACCGGCCGATCGAGACGTTTGCCACCCGCGCCGTGCTGGACGAGATCGCGCACCGCTTCGCCTATGCGTTCCGGCCATGGACGTCGCCCGGCTTCTTCCGTCCGGTGATGCTGCCGCGCGCGGTCGAGGCCGGCCACGACCTGGTGCTGAAGGATTTGAGCGTGCGGCTGTTCGAGCAGGTGCATGGCCGCAGCACCACCCTTGGCCTGCGCGTGGATGGCTTCGCCTATTCCACCGACGTGGACAGGCTCGACGATCCGGCGCTAGCCGTCCTGCGGGGCGTGGATACCTGGATCGTCGATTGCTTCCAGCGCCTGGAGCACCCGGCACATGCCCATTTGCAGCGTGTCCGGGACTGGTCGCGCGAACTCGGGGTCCGTCGCACAATCCTGACCCATATGGGACCAGACATGGACTGGTCCTGGATGATGCAGAACCTCCCGGATGGACTAGAGCCGGCCTTTGATGGGCAAGAGCTGCTTGTGTGATGCAGGGGTCGCACAACTCGTGCAGTGCACGGATTACCTCAAGCCAACACGCAATTTAGTTGAATCGGCTCTATGCGCAGAGATAGCCTTGCGGGAGCCTTGCTGACGTTTCGTCATTCAGGCGGTATTGCGAAGGAGTTTTATCATCTCCAAGCGTCAGACTCGACTCGTCCGACCTGATCCTGCGCCGAAGCTTCGGGAACGCCTGTGTGCCGGCTGCGATGAACCAGAACGCCTCGTGCCGACGTCCCGCAATGATCGGCGGGACGCGTTTCGGACGAGTTCGCTCGCAAGTCAAGTCCCCACGGCATCGCAGCCCTGGGCCGCTCCTTCCCACGCGGAGACCCTGTCATGGCGCCTCTAGACGACGTCTTCTCCCTGGCTACGTCGATGCGCGAGGAGCGCCGCGAGACGGAGATGACCCTCGCGCAGTACCTGCAGACCTGCGCCGACGACCCGTTCTGCTATGCCAGCGCGGCCGAACGCATGCTCAAGGCCATCGGCGAGCCGGCGATGGTCGATACCTCCAAGGATTCCCGGCTGGGCCGGGTGTTCATGAACCGCACGATCCGGGTCTATCCGGCCTTCTCCGATTTCCACGGCATGGAGGAGACCGTCGAGCGGATCGTCGGCTTCTTCCGGCATGCGGCCCAGGGCCTGGAGGAGCGCAAGCAGATCCTCTATCTGCTCGGCCCGGTCGGCGGCGGCAAATCGTCGCTCGGCGAGCGGCTGAAGACGCTGATGGAGCGCGAGCCGATCTACGTGCTCAAGGCCGGCAAGCAGCTCAGCCCGGTGTTCGAGAGCCCGCTCGGCCTGTTCGACGTCGAGCGCATGGCCGAAGGCCTGCAAAAGCGCTACGGCATCCCGCGCCGCGTGCTCAGCGGCATCGCCACTCCCTGGGCGTTGAAGCGGCTCGAGGAGTTCGATGGCGACCTGTCCCGCTTCACGGTGGTCAAGCTGCACCCGTCGAAGTTGCGGCAGATCGCCGTCGCCAAGACCGAGCCCGGCGACGACAACAACCAGGACGTGTCGGCCCTGGTCGGCAAGGTGGATATCCGCCAGCTCGAGAGCTTCAGCCAAAACGATCCCGACGCCTACAGCTTCTCCGGCGGCCTGAACCGCGCCAACCAGGGCATTCTCGAGTTCGTCGAGATGTTCAAGGCGCCGATCAAGATGCTGCATCCGCTGCTGACGGCGACCCAGGAAGGAAACTATGTCGGGACCGAAAATATCGGCTCGATTCCGTTCACCGGCATGATCCTGGCGCACTCCAACGAGGCGGAGTGGCAGAGCTTCCGCAACAACCGCACCAACGAGGCCTTCCTCGACCGCGTCTGCGTGATCAAGGTGCCCTATTGCCTGCGCGTCACCGAGGAGACCCGGATCTACGAGAAGCTGATCAGCAGCTCGGCGCTGGGAGCGGCGCCGTGCGCGCCGAACACCTTCGAGATGCTCGCCCGTTTCGCCGTGCTGTCACGCCTGAAGGCGCACCCGAACTCGACCCAGTTCGCCAAGATGCGCGTCTATGACGGCGAGAACATTCGCGAGACCGATCCCAAGGCGAAGACCATGCAGGAATAGCGCGCCGCCGCGGGCGGCGACGAGGGCATGGAAGGCATCTCCACCCGGTTCGCCTTCAAGGTGCTGTCGGCGACCTTCAACCATGATCCGACCGAGATCGCCGCGGATCCGGTGCACCTGATGTACGTGCTCGAGCAGGCGGTGCGACGCGAGCAGTTCGCGCCCGAGCTTGAGGCCTCCTACCTGGCGGCGTTGAAGTCCGAACTTGCCGGCCGCTACGCCGAGTTCGTCGGCAACGAGATCCAGAAGGCCTATCTGGAGAGCTACCACGATTACGGCCAGAACCTGTTCGACCGCTATCTCGACTATGCCGATGCCTGGATCGAGGATCAGGACTTCAAGGATCCCGACACCGGGCAGCTGCTCAGCCGCGACCTGCTGAACGCCGAGCTGACGAAGATCGAGAAGCCCGCCGGTATCGCAAACCCGAAGGATTTCCGCAACGAGGTCGTTAAATTCTCGTTACGTTCGCGCGCGGCCTCCGGCGGCAACAATCCGTCCTGGAC
>CAXUCM010000032.1:0-16915 GCA_964249315.1 uncultured Acetobacteraceae bacterium
ACGGCGTGCCGCGCCATGCCGGCCTCCAGCGCCGCCAGCCACGATGCGTCAGCGCCCGGCTGAGCCAGCAGCCGGTTTCGGCTCAGCAGCACCCGGTCATGCGCGGCCGGCTCGCGCGCGTGGCCAGGCTCCAACGCCCACACCAGACGATCCAGGAAGCGCCGGCGCCCGGAAGCACCCTCCAAAAACAGCCGGTCCATCTGCGGCGTCAACCACACCACGGCAAACACCTGGGCGATCTCCGCCTGGCTTCGAGGTGCCGCACCGTCAAGCCGGAACTGCCGCCGCTCGCCCGTCGCCCCGGCCGGCATGCCGGTGCCGAGCGTGGTCGCCGCGCCGTCGCCGGCAAGCTGCGCGGCGACGCCCCAGGCACCGTCACCGCCACGCCGCGGCAGCTCGGCAAGCGCCGCCCCGCGCAGCCCGCGTCCGGGCGCGAGCAGCGAGATCGCCTCCAGCAGGTTCGTCTTGCCTGAGCCGTTCGCCCCGGTGATCACCGAGAGCCGCGCTCCCGGGCGCCAGACCAGCCGGGCGTAGTTGCGAAACTCGCTCAGCGTCAGGCGGCTCAGCGCAAGCAGGCTAGCAGCCCATCACAGACCAGCGACGCCCGCTCCAGATCGCGGCCGACCGTCGCCTCGCACAGCACCAGCAGGTCGCGCGCCAGCGACAGCTTCACCGGACGCGAGCGCTCCGAGCTGATCGCCGCCACCCGCGCCACCGCGTCGGAAAAATCCTTCTTGCCGACCCGGAGGATCTTGTCGTTGTCGCGCGGTATCACGCGCTCGTACTCGGGAAACGTGCCGTCGATCAGCTTGCTGGTCAGGGTGACGCTGCCGACCGAGAACTGGATCCGGGTATCGGACAGCGATACCGCGACATCGTCGGCGGCTTCGTCGAGCAGCTTGCGCAGCTCGCCCACGGTCTTGCGCGGCACGATCACGCCCGGCATGCCGGCGGCGCCATCCGGCAGCTCGGTCTGCACGCGGGCAAGACGATGCCCGTCGGTCGCAACCGCGCGCAGCATCGGTCCGGCCTGGCCGTCGGCGTCGGCCGTGGTCACGTGCAGGTAGATGCCGTTGAGATAGTAGCGGGTCTCCTCGGTGGAGATCGCAAAGCGGGTGCGATCGATCAGGCCGCGCAGCACACCGGCAGGGATGCGGAACCGGTGCGGCAGGCTCGCCGTCGTCATCGACGGAAAATCCTCGGTCGGCAGCACGTTCAGGCTGGTCGCATAGCGGCCGGCGCGCAGGGCGAGAGGCGCATCGCCGCCAGGATGATCGAACTCGACCTCGGCCCCTTCGGGCAGCTTGCGCACGATCTCGTAGAGCACCGCGGCCGGCGCGGTGGTGGCACCGTCGCGAGAGATGTCGGATGCGATCTCCTCGACCACGGCGATCTCCATGTCGGTCGCGGTCAGACTGAGCTGGCCTTGCCGTGCGGCGATCATGACGTTGGCCAGGATCGGGATGGTGTTGCGCTTCTCGGCCACGCTCTGGATATGGGCGAGCGCCTTGAGCAGCGTCGCGCGATCGGCCTTCAGCTTCATCGTGTCAGGGTCCTCTGCGCCGGAGCTCGGGATCCGGGGGAACCGAGCCTAGCAGTCCCCGGCGCACGCGCAAATGCCGCGAGGGCGTGGAATCAGCTCTCCAGCATGCGACGCAGCAACTCGACATCCTCGGCAAAGGCGGTGTCGCGCTCCATCAGTTCGGCGACGCGGCTGACCGCGTGCATCACCGTGGTATGGTCGCGATTGCCGAACTTGCGGCCGATCTCGGGCAGCGAGCGGCTCGTCAGCTGCTTGGCGAGGAACATCGCCACCTGGCGCGGTCGCGCCACCGCGCGGGCACGACGAGCCGAGGACATGTCGGTAAGGCGGATGTTCCAGTGCTCCGCGACCTTGCGCTGGATCTCCTCGATGGTGACGCGACGATCGTGCGCCTTGAGGATGTCGTGCAGCACCTCCTGGGTCGCTTCCAGCGTGACCGGGCGGCCGAACAGGTTGGCATGTGCGATCAGGCGATTGAGCGCGCCCTCGAGTTCGCGCACGTTCGAGGTGATCTTGTGCGCGAGGAACTCCAGCACCTTCGGGGGCACGGCGACGCCGGACGCGGCCGCCTTGGCCTCGAGGATGGAGATGCGAAGCTCGAAGGTGGTGGCGTGCAGGTCCGCCACCATGCCGCAACCGAGACGGGTGCGCAGCCGGTCCTCAAGGCCGGACAGGTCGGACGGCGACTTGTCGGCGGACACCACGATCTGCTTGCCGGCATCGACCAGCGCGTTGAAGGTGTGGAAGAACTCTTCCTGCGTGTTGTCCTTGCCGATCAGGAACTGCAGATCGTCGATCATCAGCACGTCGACGGAACGGAGCTGCTCCTTGAATTCCATCGTCGATTGCGAGCGGATCGCGGCGATGAAACGGTACATGAACTTCTCGGCCGACATGTAGGCGACCGAAACACGGTCGCCGCGGCCGAGCTCGAGTCCGATTGCATGCATCAGATGCGTCTTGCCGAGACCGACGCCGCCGTACAGGAACAGCGGATTGAAGCCCGTGCTGGAGGGACGCTCGGCCACGCGCCGTGCGCAGGCATGCGCGAACTCGTTCGGCTTGCCGACGATGAAGGCGTCGAAGTTGAAGCGCCCGTCGAGCGGAGCTGCGAGCTCCGCGCGCGCCACCGCGACATGCGGTTCGGCCGCCGCAAGCGCTACCGTCGGCGGATCCTGAAGTCGAACCGGGCTGTCGGCGGCCGCCGGCTCATCGGGCGCATCGAGCGGTTCCGTACCGAGCTGCAATTCCACCCGCCGGATCGACGGCACCTCCGCGTGCCAGAGCGCGCCGAGACGGTCGCCGTACTGGTTGCGCACCCAGTCGCGCAGGAAACGCGTCGGCAGCAGCAGCACGATCTCGTCGCCCTCCGCCTCGCCGAGTCGGATCTGGCGCAGCCAGGTGCGATACTCCACCTCGCCCACCTCGCTCTGCAGGCGTGCGCAGATGCGCGACCAATGCGCGCCGAGCGGATGCGGCGCGGCGGTCTTCTCGACCGCGGTGGCAACAGCCTGGTGCCGGTCCGTCACGCTGATGTCAGGTTCGAACGGCACGATCGCAGGACTCCATTCTCACCCATCTTGCTCCCGACCACGCATCCGGCCGAATTCATGGATCGGCGCGGCGGTCGATCCCAGTCCCGGACACGATGCGGCAGGCTCCGCGAAGAGCGGACGGGATGAGCGCGCACGGGGATTGGGAAACGCCGTCTGTTACAGCTCGCGATCATCATCATGACCGTGGCGCACCGTAAAACACACCTCGGGGAGGTCGCAATCAGAATCTAGCTGTTCATCCCCCGCCGCTAAAATGAGGCAAAGTCAAGTAACGGCGTGAGGATCTACTTGAGACAAAAACAGAACAAGATGTGATTGCAGCGAGAATTAACACAAAAACGAGACATCGTCTTTTTCAAGGGAACGAAGACCGCGACGTCACCGCCCGGTCTTGTCGATCATGCTCACCGTGTCGATGGACTGCCGCCCGAAACCGCGTCTCAGGTCGCAGCGATCGCCTTGATCCGTGCTGCAAGGCGGGAGATCTTGCGCGACACCGTGTTGGCATGCACCACACCCTTGCCCGAGGCACGCTGCATCTCCGGCTGTGCCGCCCGCAAGGCGAGCGCCGCCTGCTCCTTGTCGCCGCTGGCGATCGCGACCTCGACCTTCTTGATGAAGGTGCGCACGCGCGACTTGCGCGCCGCGTTGCGTGCAGTACGGACTTCGGTCTGCCGGATGCGCTTGCGCGCCGATGCGGTATTCGCCATGGCTCTCTGTTCAACCTGATTTCGAAGCGTCGTCGATCGCGCCGCCCGGAAGGGCGGGGTTCTATGCCGTCGGGATGGCGCAAGTCAAGGCGAGGCCGTCATCGTTGCAGCCGGGCGCAGAAGAAGCTGCTGCGTCCGGACTGCACGATGCGCTCGATCCCGCGCACGCAGCCCGCGCCCCCGGGACAGTCGACGCAGCGCTCGCCCTCGCGGCCATAGACCCGCCAAGCATGCTGGAAGTAGCCGAGCGCGCCGTCGGGCTGGACGTAGTCGCGCAGGCTTGATCCGCCTGCCGCGATCGCCTCGTCCAGCACCGCCCGGATCGCCGTCACCAGCCGGGCTGCACGCGCCGGGCCGATCGTGCCGGCCGCACGCAGCGGCGACAGCCTGGCGCGGAACAGCGCCTCGCACACGTAGATGTTGCCGAGGCCCGCGACCAGGCGCTGGTCCAGCAGCGCGGCCTTGAGGCTGGTGCTGCGGCCGCGGAAGGCACGCGCCAGCAAGGCGGCGGTGAAGCCGGGCTCCAGCGGTTCCGGCCCCATCCCGGCGAGCAGCCGGTGGCGTTCCTCGTGCTCGGTCGCGATCAGGTCGACGGCGCCGAACCGGCGCGGGTCGACCAGCCCGAACCGGCAGCCCGATTCGGTCTCGATGACCAGGTGCTCGTGCGCCGTCACCCGTGCCGGCAGCCGCGGATCCAGCCGCGAGAGGTTGACGCGGCCCGACATGCCCAGATGCAGCAGCATCGTATCGCCGCCGGCGAGCCGCATCAGGATGTACTTGCCGCGACGGCGGAAGCCCTCGACCCGGGTCCCGCGCAGACGCTCGGCAAGGCCGGTCGGCATCGCCCAACGCAGGTCGGGGCGGCGCATCTCGGCTCGGATGATGGTGTGACCCTGCAGATGCGCGCGCATGCCGCGCATCACGGTCTCGACTTCAGGCAGTTCCGGCATGGGAGGCGCGCAGGCTATACCTGCCGGCCATGAGCGACAATGCAGCGACCCAGACCGATTTCGGCTATCGGCGCGTGCCCCGCGAGGCCAAGCAGCCGCTGGTCCGCGCGGTGTTCGACAGCGTCGCACCGAAATACGACCTGATGAACGATCTGATGTCGCTCGGCATCCATCGCGCCTGGAAACGCATCCTGGTCACCGCGCTCGGACCGCGGCCGGGACTGCGCCTGCTCGACCTGGCGGGCGGCACCGGCGATGTCAGCTTCGGCTGGCTGCGCGGCAGCGGCGGCCCGGCGATCCTGTCCGACATCAACGCCAGCATGCTCGCGGTCGGCCGCGACCGGGCGCTGTCGAACGGCCTGGTCGCCAGCCTCGGCCTGCTGGTCGCCGACGCCGAGCGGCTGCCGTTGCCCGATCGCAGCGTCGAGCGCGTCGCCATCGCCTTCGGCCTGCGCAACTGCACCGACAAGGATGCGGTGCTCGCCGAGGCGCGCCGCGTGCTGCGTCCGGGCGGGCGCTTCCTCTGCCTGGAATTCTCGCGCGTGCAGGTCGCCGCCCTCGCCCCGCTCTACGATGCCTGGTCGTTCCGGGTGCTGCCGCGCCTGGGTGCGGCAATCGCGGGCGACGCCGCGAGCTACCGCTACCTGGCGGAGAGCATACGCACCTTTCCCGACCAGGAGGCGCTGGCGCAGATGATGTCGCGCGCCGGGTTCGCCCGCGTCGCGGTGCGCAACCTCTCCGGCGGCATCGTCGCCCTGCATTCCGGCTGGCGGCTGTGACCGGCCTGCACGGCAAGCGCGTGCTGCTGATCGTCGGCGGCGGCATCGCCGCCTACAAGGCGCTCGAGCTGATCCGGCTGCTGACCGCGCGCGGCTGCGCGGTCTCCTGCGTGCTGACCCGTTCGGGCGCGCAGTTCGTCACCCCGCTGAGCATCCAGGCGCTGACCGGACAGCCGGTGCATGCCGAGCTGTTCTCGCTGACCGAGGAGAGCGAGATGGGCCATATCGCGCTGTCCCGCTCGGCCGACCTGATCGTGGTGTGTCCGGCATCGGCCGACCTGCTCGCCCGCATGGCGGCGGGGCTCGCCGACGACCTCGCCACCACGCTGCTGCTCGCCACCGACACCGAGGTGCTGGCCGCCCCGGCGATGAACGTGCGCATGTGGGAGCATCCGGCAACCCGCGCCAACCTCGACCTGCTGCGCGCGCGCGGCGTGCGCCTGGTCGGACCCGAGGAGGGGGCGATGGCCTGCAACGAGTTCGGCGTCGGCCGGCTCGCCGAGCCGGCGGCGATCCTGGAGGCGATCGTCGACCGGCTCGCACCGGGGCCGCGCGCGCTCTCCGGGCGGCACGCCCTGGTCACGGCCGGCCCCACGCACGAGCCGATCGATGCGGTGCGCTACATCGCCAACCGTTCCAGCGGCAAGCAGGGCTACGCCATCGCCGCCGCCCTCGCAGCCCTTGGCGCGCGCGTCACCCTGGTCAGCGGCCCGGTGGCGCTGGACGCACCGCCCGGAGTGGAGCGGATCCCGGTCGAGACCGCGCTCGAGATGCAGGCCGCCTGCATCGCCGCCCTGCCCGCGGATCTCGCGGTGCTCGCCGCCGCCGTCGGCGACTGGCGCATGGTCGAGGTCGCCGCCGGCAAGCTCAAGAAGCAGCCGGACACGCCGCCGCCGCACCTGGCGCTCACCGCCAACCCGGACATCCTCGCGGGCCTGTCGGCACCCGGCCCGTCGCGCCCGCGCCTGGTGATCGGCTTCGCCGCGGAGACCGACGACATCCTCGCCCACGCCGCCGGCAAGCGCCGGCGCAAGGGCTGCGACTGGATCCTGGCCAACGACGTCTCCGCCGCCCACGGGATCATGGGCGGCGACGAGAACCGCGTGCAGCTGATCACCGAGGCGGGCGTCGAGGACTGGCCGCGCCTGCCCAAGCAGGACGTGGCCGACCGGCTGGCGGCGCGGATCGTCCGGCATCTCGCCGGAGCGCCGAGCCCATGACCGCACCGAGCCTGCCCATCCGGGTCCGCCGCCTGCCGCACGGCGAAGGGCTCGAGCTGCCGGCCTACGCGACCGCGGGCGCGGCCGGGATGGACCTGCTTGCCGCGGTGACGCAGACCGTGGTGATCCCGCCGGGCGGCCGCGCGCTGATCCCGACCGGGCTCGCGGTGGCGCTGCCGCCCGGTCACGAGCTGCAGATCCGGCCGCGCTCGGGGCTGGCGCTGAAGCATGGCATCACCCTGCCGAACAGTCCCGGCACCATCGACGAGGATTACCGTGGCGAGCTCGGCGTGATCGTGCTCAACACCGGCTCGGCGCCGTTTCCGGTCGAGCGCGGCATGCGCATCGCCCAGGCGGTGCTGTCGCCGGTATTGCGCGCAGTATGGCAGGAGACCGGCGAGCTCGAGGCCACCGGTCGCGCCGGCGGCGGCTTCGGCAGCACCGGCGGATAAGCGCGATCGCAGGGATGGTCGCCGACCCGGCCCTGCGCTAAAGCAGCCACCGAAGAGAAATGGATTCTCAAGGCCGAGCCTTGAGCGAGTCCAGGGCAGAGCCCTGGCCTTGGAAGGCTCACGTTCAAAGTCGATTGGTATCAATCCAGGACAGGGTGGTCGGATGCTGAGGGATCGTCTTCCGGCCAACATCTCCGCGCGTACTGCGCCCAACCTGTTCGATGCCGCGGTGCTGCTGTGCATGCTGGGCCTGGCGATCGCGGTCGGCTCGGTGGCGCGCCGCACCTTCGGCCCGCTGACACCGCCGGACGTGGTCGCGATCCATCTCGACCCATCCTGGCTGCCGGGCTACGCGCTGCGCACCACGCTGCGCATGTTCGCGGCCCTGCTGGCCTCGCTGCTGTTCACCTTTACCTACGCGGTGTGGGCAGCCAAGAGCCGGCGCGCCGGCGTGATCCTGGTGCCGATCCTCGACATCCTGCAATCGATCCCGATCCTCGGCTTCCTGACCTTCACGCTGGTGTTCTTCATGAACCTGTTCCCGGGCCGGGTGCTGGGCGCGGAACTCGCGGCGATCTTCACCATCTTCACGAGCCAGGCCTGGAACATGGCGTTCAGCATGTACCAGTCGCTGAAGACGGTGCCGAACGACCTCGAGGAGGTGACGCGCTCCTTCGGCCTGTCCTCCTGGCAGCGCTTCTGGCGGCTCGAAGTGCCGTTCGCGATGCCCGGCCTGGTCTGGAACACGATGATGTCGATGTCGGGCGGCTGGTTCCTGGTGGTCGCCTCGGAGACCTTCTCGGTCGGCAGCACCAGCGTCGTGCTGCCCGGGATCGGATCCTATGTCGGCGCCGCCATCGCGCACCGCGACCTCCTCGCCGTGCTCTACGCCATCCTCACCATGCTGATGGTGATCCTGCTGTACGACCAGCTGCTGTTCCGGCCGCTGGTCGCCTGGTCGGCGCGGTTTCGCTTCGAGACTACCCAGGGTGCGACCGCCAACGACCCCTGGATGCTGGCGCTGCTGCGACGCACCCACCTGCTCAACCTGGTCAGCCGCCAGTTCGGCGACTTCCTGACCCGGATCGGCGGCCTGCCGATCGGCCGCAGGCCGGACGCGCCGCGTCGGCTCCTGCTTCCGCCGCGCGTCCTCGATGGGGTGTGGATCACGCTGCTCGGCATCGCCGTCTGCCTCGCCGTCTGGCAGCTCGCCCTCTACGTCTCCGCCAGCCTTACCCTGCACGAGGTGGGCCGGGTGCTGCTGCTCGGCTGCTATACCTTGCTGCGCGTGATCACGATGATCGTGCTCGCCTCGGCGGTCTGGGTGCCGATCGGCGTCTGGCTCGGATTGCGGCCGGTCTGGGCGCGACGGGCGCAGCCGGTGGCGCAGTTCCTGGCCGCGTTCCCGGCCAACCTGGTCTATCCGATCTTCGTCGTGGTCATCGTGCACTACTCGCTCAACAGCAACATCTGGCTGACGCCGCTGATGATCCTCGGCACCCAATGGTACATCCTGTTCAACGTCATCGCCGGAGCCGCGGCGTTCCCGGCCGACCTGCTCGAGGCGGCCAGCAACTTCCGCCTGGGCGGCTGGCGCTGGTGGGTCCGGGTGATGCTTCCCGGCATCTTTCCGTACTACGTCACCGGAGCGCTCACCGCCTCGGGGGGCGCCTGGAACGCGGCGATGGTCTCCGAGGTGGCCTCCTGGGGCCACACCACGCTCACCGCGCAGGGGCTGGGAAGCTACATCTCGGCGGCGAGTGCGGCCGGCGCCCCCGCCCGGGTGGCGCTCGGCATGGTCGCCATGTCCGCGTTCGTGATCGCCTTCAACCGCATGCTCTGGCGACCGATGTACACCTTCGCCCAGCGTCGGCTTACCTTCGCCTGAGCGCGTCATCCGACCGGAGGGTCTGCCAATGGATACAGTGCGCGACGTCGCGACGGCGGGATCGGCCGGCAGCGTGCCGGAAGAGCTGGTGCGGATCCGCAACTGCCGCCAGGCCTACCACAAGGACAGCAACGCCGACCTGGTGGTGCTCGACGGCGTCGACCTGACCCTGCATTCCGGCGAGATCGTCGGGCTTCTCGGCCGCTCCGGTTCCGGCAAATCCACCTTGCTGCGGATCGTCTCCGGCCTGCTGACGCCCACCGCCGGCGAGGTGTGGTGGCGCGGCGCGCCGCTGCGCCGGCCGGCCCCCGGCGTGGCGATGGTGTTCCAGTCCTTCGCCCTGTTTCCCTGGCTCACCGTGCAGGCCAACGTCGAACTCGGTCTCGAAGCCAAGGGCGTGGCGCGGGCGGAGCGCGAGCGGCTGGCGGAGGAAGCCATCGATCTGATCGGCCTAGGCGGCTACGAGAACGCCTATCCCAAGGAGCTCTCCGGCGGGATGCGCCAGCGCGTCGGCCTGGCTCGCGGCCTGGTGGTGCATCCCGACCTGCTGCTGATGGACGAGCCGTTCTCGGCGCTCGACGTGCTGACCGCGGAGAACCTGCGCACCGACCTGATCGAGCTCTGGTCGGAGAAGCGGCTGCCGGTCAAGTCGGTGCTGATCGTCACCCACAATATCGAGGAGGCGGTGCTGATGTGCGACCGCATCCTGGTGTTCTCCTCCAATCCGGGCCGGGTCGCGCACGAGCTGAAGGTGCCGTTCGCGCACCCGCGCAACCGTCACGACTTCGCCTTCCGCCAGTTCGTCGACCGCATCTACGGGTTGATGACCCAGCGTGCGCCGGAGCCGACGGTGCCGGATCTGGTGCCGGGCGCGCCGCCGGCCGCCAAGAAGTTCAGCGCCCTGCCGGTGCTGCCGCTCAACCTGGTCGCCGGCCTGATGGAGACGGTGCAGGCCGAGCCCTATAATGGCCGCGCCGACCTGCCGCTGCTCGCCGCCTCGCTGCAGCTCGAGCTGGACGAGCTGCTGCCGCTCGGCGAGACCATGCAGCTGCTTCGGCTCGCCGAACTCGAAGAGGGCGACATCCGGCTGACCGAGACCGGCAGCCGCTTCGTGCATGCCGAGCTCGACCTGCGCAAGCTGATCCTGCGCGAGAGCCTGCTGGCGAACATCCCGCTGATCGCCGACATCCGCGCCGTGCTCGACGAGCGCTGGAATCATCGCGCCCGCGCCGAGCGTTTCCGCGACGAGCTCGAAGACCACATGTCGCCGGACTACGCCCGCGAAACGCTGCAGACCATCATCGGCTGGGGACGCTATGCCGAGCTGTTCGACTATGACGAGGAGGCCGACCAGTTCTTCCTCGAGGAAGAGGATTGAGACCACCCGCCTCACCCTGATCTGCCACGCGGCGACCCTCGCCGTGCGCGCGGCGGACTTTCCGCTCGACGAGGCGATCGAGCCCCGCGGCCAGGCCCAGGCGGAAGCACTGGCAGGTGAGCTCGGCCGTGTGGATCGCGCCTGGACCGGCCCTGCCCTGCGTGCGCGGCAGACCGCGGCGGCACTCGGCCTCGCGGCCGAGATCGAACCGGCCTTGCGCGACATCGATCTCGGACGCTGGGCGGGAGCCTCGCTGGCGCAGACCGCTGGCGTCGAGCCGGAAGCCGTGGCCGCCTGGAGCCGCGATCCGGCCGCCGCACCGCATGGCGGCGAGAGCGTCATCGACCTGGTCGAGCGGGTCCGCCCCTGGCTGCAGCAGCGCGCGGCGGAGCCGGGACGCGGCATCGCCGTCACTCATGCGTCGGTGATCCGTGCGGCAATCCTGCTCGCCATCGACGCGCACGCGCGCTCGTTCTGGCGGATCGATGTCGTCCCGCTCTGCCGCGTCGAGCTTCGCGCCCATGCCGGGGCCTGGAGGCTGCGCTCGCTCGAAGGTTAGGCCAGGGCTCCGCCCTGGACCCGCTCAAGGCTCAGCCTTGAGAATCCGTTTGTCTCGGTAGGCTGGTTTTCATGTGCCGCGCCTTCATCCGATCAGATGGAATCATCTGATTGGATGAAGATGCTCGCCGAAACAACGAGCTGGAGCGGATTCCGTGAGCGAACGCGAACGGAAAACGCTTTAGCCTCTCGTGACTTGCATTGGTAACAGAAGATTGCCGAGATATCTGCATCCGATCAAATCAGGGACGCGTATTTCGACGGCGATGAAATCGCCGTATCGACATCCGGTGCTTCGACTCGGTCGAAGGCCTCGGGCTGATGTCGGACGCAATCCTTGACCAAAGGTCATACCAGATGTCTGACATCAAGGCAGATATGAACGCACTCGTGACGGCTTCGTCCGACCGACGGGTGGAACGACGTCGATTGCTCAAGCAGGCTGCCCTTGGTGCTGCCGCGACGGCAGCCATGGTCGGCGGTGCTGGCAAGTTGCTCGCAAATCCCGCCGAAGCGGCCTCCGATCCTTACACCGTGCCTCCGCTCACCGACCTCAACATCTTCAACTTCGCTCTGAACCTCGAATATCTCGAGGCCGAGTTCTACCTTCGTGCGGCGTTCGGGACCGGGTTGGAGGCGAAGGACACTGGCGGCGTCGGTACTCTCGGCCCGGTCTGGGGCGGCTCGAAGGTTCCCTTCACGAACCCGCTGTTCCAGCAATATGCCGAGGAAATCGCCCTGGACGAGCAGAACCACGTCCGCGCCATCCGCGCCACGCTCGGCCACCAGGCGGTCGCACGCCCGACCATCGACCTGTTGGACAGTTTCACCAACGCGGCTCGCGCTGCCGGCGTGATCGGGCCGACCGCCTTGTTCAATCCGTTCCTTGACGAAAACAGCTTCCTGCTCGCTGCGTTCATTTTCGAGGATGTCGGCGTCACCGCCTATCACGGCGCGGCTCCCTACATCTCGAACAAGAGCTATCTGGCGGCGGCTTCCGGGATCCTGGCGGTCGAGGCCTATCATTCCGGTGCGATCCGTACTCTGCTGATCGGCCTGGGACTGAGCGCTCCGGCCAACAAGATCTCCGCGCTGCGGGCCGCCGCCTCCGAAGCGATCGGCGGTCCGAGTGCCGGTGACGATCAGGGGATCACCCTCAAAGGTGTCGCGAACATCGTTCCGACCGACAGCAACAGCATCGCCTTCGCGCGCACTCCCCAGGAGGTGCTGAACATCGTCTATCTCGGCGGACCGGCTGGCCTGTACGGCTTCTTCCCGACGAAGCTGAACGGCGCGATCCACTAGATCGGACACGATCCCGAAACGGATGGATTCTCAAGGCGGAGCCTTGAGCGGGTCCAGGGCATAGCCCTGGCCTGGTCCCTCACGCGAGCGGCAGGCGGCGCAGCAACGCTTGCACCGCCTGCTCGACGAGATCCTCGATGATCTCCGCGGTCGGACGCACCGCGGTGACCATGCCGACCGACTGTCCCGCCATCACCGAGCCCGCCTCGACATCGCCGTCGATCACCGCGCGTCGCAGCGCGCCGGCCCAGAAATGCTCGATGTCGAGCTGAGCCGCCTCGCGGGTGAGCTCGCCGGACTGATAGCGCCGCAACGTCTCGGCCTGATGCACCAGGAAGCGGCGGGTGCCCTCGTTGACCAGGCCGCGCACCGGGATCACCGGGAAGCGATCGTCGAGCTGCACCGAAGGCAGCGCGTCGCGGGCCGAGGCGCGCACGAACGCCGCCTTGAAGCGCGGATGCGCCACGCTCTCGGTGGAGGCGGCGAAGCGGGTGCCGAGCTGTGCGCCCGAGGCGCCCATCTCCAGCAGGCCGAGGATCGCGTCGCCGCGGCCGAGGCCGCCCGCGACGAACACCGGCAGGTCACGGATATGCGGCAGGATCTCCTGGGCCAGCACGGTCAGCGAGACCGGGCCGATATGGCCGCCCGCCTCCGAGCCCTCGATCACCAGCGCATCGACGCCCGAGCGCGCCATCCGCTTGGCCAGCACCAGCGCCGGCGCGAACGAGATCAGCCTGGCCCCGCCATCCTTGACCGCGCGGACCGCCGCACCCGGCGGGATGCCGCCGGCGAGCACGACGTGGCCGACCCGTGCCGCCAGGCAGACCCGGATCAGATCGTCGAGCTGCGGATGCATGGTGATCAGGTTGACGCCGAACGGCCGGTCGGTCATCGCCTGGGTCGCGGCGATCTCCGCCTCGAGCAGGGCCGGGCTCATCGCGCCGCAGGCGATCACACCGAAGCCGCCGGCGTTCGAGATCGCCGAGACCAGGTGGCGCTCGCTGACCCAGCTCATCGCGCCGCCGAGGATGGCCACCTCGCTGCCCAGGAAGGCGCGGCCGCGCGCCCAGAGCCGGTCGAGCTGGGCGCGCGCCTCGGCCCAGCCTGCCGGCCGCATCGCCGCCGCTGCGGCCTCGTCGGCGAGCATCTCAGCCAACGTCGAGACCGTAGGCGCCGTGCAGGGCCCGCACCGCCAGCTCGGTATATTCGATGCCGATCAGCACGCTGACCTTGATCTCGCTGGTGGAGATCACCTGGATGTTGATCGAGCGGTCCGACAGCGTGCGGAACATCGTGCTGGCGACGCCGGCATGACTGCGCATGCCGACACCGACCACGCTGATCTTGACCACCTCGGAATCGGTCAGCAGCTCGCCATACTGGATGTCGGGGCGCGCCTCCTCCAGCACCTTGATGGCGCGCGCGAGATCGCTCTTGCCGGTGGTGAAGGTCATGTCCGTGCTGCCGTCCGCACCCGTGCTCTGCACGATCATGTCGACATTGACGTGGGCCTCCGCGAGCGGCCCGAACACCGCGGCGGCCACCCCGGGACGATCCGGCACCCGACGCACGGTGATCTTGGCCTCGTCGCGCGAATAGGCGATGCCGGCGACAATTTCCTGTTCCACGATCTCGTCCTCGTCCACCACCAGCGTCCCGGGCAACCTGCCTTCCTCGGGAACCGCGTCACCGCCGAAGCTCGACAGCACCTGGACTCGCACCCGCTCCTTCATCGCCAGCTCGACGCTGCGGGTCTGCAGCACCTTGGCACCGACCGAAGCGAGCTCGAGCATCTCCTCGTAGGTGATGCGGTCGAGCTTGCGGGCGCGGCTGACGATACGTGGGTCGGTCGTGTAGATGCCGTCCACGTCGGTATAGATGTCGCAGCGGTCGGCCCGCAACGCCGATGCGAGCGCTACCGCGGACGTGTCCGAGCCGCCGCGGCCCAGCGTGGTGACGCGACCGTTCGGGCCGATGCCCTGGAAGCCGGCGACGATCGGCACCTGGCCCGCCTGCATCCGCGCGATCAGCGTCTCGCCCTGGATCGTCTGGATGCGTGCCTTGCCGTGCGCATCGTCGGTGCGCAGCGGGATCTGCCAGCCCTGCCAGGAGCGCGCCTCGACGCCGAGGCCCTGCAGCGCGATCGCCAGCAGCCCGCTGGTGACCTGCTCGCCGGTGGCGACGACGGCGTCGTACTCGCGCGCGTCGTGCAGCGGCGACAGCGCCTGGCAGTAGCCGACCAGCTGGTTCGTCACCCCGGCCATCGCGGAGACCACCACCGCCACCTCGTCGCCCGCCTGCACTTGGCGCTGCACCCGGGCGGCGACGCTGCGGATCCGGTCGAGGTCGGCGACGGAGGTGCCGCCGAACTTCATCACGATGCGGGCCATGAGCTGTCGGTCGAGCCTTCCAGAGCGCACGCGCGGTGCATCAAATCGCAGGCCACGGATTGCGGCGGCGCGACCGCCGGCTCACATAGCTTCGTCTCAACCAGGCGGCAACATGATAGCGATGCGACCGGGCACGACCCCAGGACCGACCGCGGCGGGTTCGGTCGCACCGGAAGAGATCGCGCGCTTCGACGCGATGGCGGCGCGATGGTGGGACCCGAACGGACCGATGCGGTCGCTGCACCGGATGAACCGGCTCCGGGTGGACTGGATCGACCGCCGGCTGAGCACCCTGGCGGCGGCGCCGCTGCGCGTCCTCGATCTCGGCTGCGGCGCCGGCCTGGCCAGCGAGGCGCTGGCGGCCCGCGGACACGACGTGCTCGGCGTCGATGCGTCGAGGGAGGCGATCGCGGCGGCGGAGGCGCATCGGCGCGCGGGCACGGCGGTGACGGGCAGCCTCGCCTACCGCTGCGACACCGCCGAGACGCTGGTACGCGAAGGGCGACGCTTCGACGCGGTGCTGGCGCTCGAGATCATCGAGCACGTCACCGATCCGGCTGCCTTCGTCGCCATGCTGGCCCATCTGCTGGCACCGGGCGGAGTGATCGTCCTCTCCACCCTGAACCGTACCGCGCGATCGTTCGCGCTCGCCAAGGTCGGCGCCGAATACGTGCTGCGGCTGCTGCCCGCCGGCACGCATGACTGGCGCAAGTTCGTGACCCCGGCCGAGCTCGCGCGTCATGCCGGCGGCGCCGGGCTGCGCGTCGCCGAGCTCAGCGGCATGGTCCCCGGCCTGCACGGCTGGCGCGAAAGCCGAGACAGCGCCGTGAACTACATCGCCCTGCTTACCGCCGACTGATACCGCCGCACATAGATACTGACGTATCGAGGGTTGCGGTTGGAGCTCTGCCCATCGATCCGCTTCGCGGCTCGATCCCGCCAAAGGCTCGCCTTTGGAACCCCCGTTGAAAGCAAATGGATTCTCAAGGCTAAGCCTTGAGCGGGTCCAGGGCAGAGCCCTGGCCTTCGACGCGTCACGTGCTGCCGCACGTCACCCGGGCAGGCGGCAGGCGGGACCGATCACCCCCTCGTAGCGGGTCCAGCGCTGGGTCTCGCCGAACAGCGGCAGCAACAGATAGCCGCGCAGCTTGAGCAGCCCGGGTTCGGGCGACCAGATCTCGGCGTGGTAGCGGCGGCCTTTCTCCGGGTCCAGGATCATCCCATCCCAGCGCTGCGGGTTGCCGGCGTCGCGCGAAAAGCCGGTCAGCATCATCAGGCCGCATTGCGGTGCGCCGTGATTGTCGGTGGGCATGCTGCCGGTGTAGCGCATCGCGATCAGCCGGCCGCAGAGCATCTGGCCGCAGGTCCTGATCTCGAACACGCCGTCATGGTCCTGGCTCAGCCAGCGTCCGAGCGGCGGCCCGGGCAACTCGACGGCAGACGCTGCCCGTGCTCCGAACAGGGCGGCCGCGACCAGGGCCGCGATCCGGCTAGCCGTCGGCACGCGGCAGCCACGGGATCTGCGTGGTCTCGATGCCTTCATCGGCCAGTGCCTCGCGCTCCGCCTCGGTGACCCGACCATAGATCCCTCGCGCCGGCCCGGCAGCCGCATCCTCGCGACGATGCGCCCGGCGGGCCGCCTCGGCAAAGCCGTCGCCGACATCGTCGCAGTGCAGCTCCACCTCCGAGCGCAGCCGCTGCAGGATCGCCCGCATCTGGTCCGGCAGTACGGCCTCCGTCCGAGCCGGCGCCGGCGGCTCGACGCGAGCCGGAGTGCGGCCGCGCACGACCGGCGGCGACATCAGCGCGCGCGTCACGCTCGGCGAGCCGCATTGCGGACAGCTCAGCAGGCGACGTCTGGATTGCTCCTCGAAGGCGGCGCTGTCGCGAAACCAGCCTTCGAAGCAATGATCCTCATGGCAGTGGAGCTGGTAGTGGATCATCCGGAGGGGTCAGGCCGCCAGCAACGTGTCGAGCTCGCCGCGAGCATCGAGCGCCAGCAAGTCGTCACAGCCGCCGACATGACGGCCGTCGATGAAGATCTGCGGCACGCTGGTGCGTCCGCCCGAGCGCTGCCGAGCGACCGCGCGCGCCGCCGATCCGCCCGGGGCGTGGATTTCCTCGAAGCCGACCTGCTTGGCCGTCAGCAGCTTCAACGCACGCTCGCAGAACGGACAGTACGGCTG
>CAXUCM010000033.1:0-16698 GCA_964249315.1 uncultured Acetobacteraceae bacterium
GTGCTGGTGGTCGGCACCGGACAGTCGGGCTGCCAGATCGCCGAGGACCTGCATCTCGCCGGGCGCGAGGTGCATCTGTGCGTCGGCGAGGCGCCGCGGGTGGCACGGCGCTATCGCGGCCGCGACGTCGTCGAGTGGCTCGACCGGATGGGCTATTACGACATCCCGGTCGACGAGCATCCGTTGCGCGAAGGCGTGCGCGACAAGACCAACCATTACGTCACCGGGCGCGACGGCGGCCGCGACATCGACCTGCGTCAGCGCGCGCTCGAAGGCATGCAGCTGTACGGCCGGCTGCTCGACGTCTGCGACGGTCGCGTCAGCCTCTCGACCGACCTCGCGCATAATCTCGATTCCGCCGATGCGGTCAACGAGAGCATCAAGCGCAGCATCGACGGCTGGATCGGCAAGCAAGGCATCGAGGCGCCCGAGGAGACGCCGTATCGGCCGCTCTGGACGCCCCCACGCGAGCGGCCGACGCTGGATTTCACGCAGGCCGGCATCACCAGCGTCATCTGGTGCATCGGCTTTCGGATGAATTTCGGCTGGGTCGAGGCACCGGTATTCGACGCACGCGGCGTGCCGCAGCATCGTCGCGGCGTTACCGCGCAGGACGGGCTGTATTTCCTCGGCTTGCCCTGGCTGCATAGCTGGGGGTCCGGTCGCTTCTCCGGCATTGCCCGCGACTCCGAGCATATCGCGACCGCGATCGAGCAGCAGCTGCGCGGCGAGCCGGATCGGCCGCGCTGAGCACCCGCCTCGCCCGCGCCGATGTCAGCTGGCTGCCGGAGCTGAGCCGGGTCTCCGGGCCGATCTACCGGGCGATCGCCAGCGCGATCGGCGAGGCGGTACGCAGCGGCGGCCTGAGACCCGGCGACCGGCTGCCGCCGCATCGCACGCTGGCGGCGTCGCTCCGGGTCGACATCACCACGGTAACGCGCGGCTATGCCGAGGCGCAGCGCCAGGGGCTGGTGGAGGCCATCACCGGCAGCGGCACCTTCGTGCGCGCCGAGGCGCCGGTGCTCGGCCAGACCGGCGAGCGCGGCATCATCGACCTCACCATGAACCTGCCGCCCGCACTCGCCGCCTTTCCGCTCGGCCGGGCGATCCGCGACAGCATCGCCCGGCTGCTGCGCCAGCAGGACGTCAGCACGCTGATGTCCTATCGCTGGGGCGCCGGCACCGCAGAGGATCGCGCCGCCGGCGCCGCCTGGCTGCGGCCCTGCCTGGGACGCATCGACCCGCAGCATCTGCTGGTCTGCCCGGGAGCGCAGAGCGGCATGCTGGCGATCCTGACCACGCTGACCCGGCCGGGCGACGTCATCCTCAGCGAGCGCATCACCTATCCCGGGCTGCGCGCCCTCGCGGCCCAGCTCGGCCTGATCCTGCACGGCGTCGATTGCGACCGCGACGGGCTGTGCCCGGAGAGCCTGGAGGAAGCCTGCCGCCGCTTCCGGCCGCGCCTGCTCTACGTCAACCCGACCATCCAGAACCCGACCACGATCACCATCGGCGTCGAACGGCGCCGTGTCCTGGCGGACGCCGCGCGCCGGCACGGGCTGGTGATCCTCGAGGACGACGCCTACGGGCTGTTCCCGTCGACGCCGGTGCCGGCGCTCGCCAGCTTCGCCCCGGAGCTGACCTACTACGTCGCCACCGTCGCCAAGAGCATCTCGCCGGGCCTGCGCATCGCCTATCTGCTGGCGCCCGGCCAGTCGCAGACGATGCGCCTGGCCGCGGCCCTGCGTGCCACCGCGCTGGCCAGTTCCGGCCTGCTCAGCAGCATCGTGACGCTGTGGATCAAGAGCGGCGAGGCCGCCGAGATCCTCGCCGCGGTCCGCTCTGAGGCGGTCGCGCGCCAGGCCATCGCCCGCTCGCTGCTGCCGCCCGTCGCGGCGCGCGCGCATCCCGAAGGGCTGCATGTCTGGCTGCGGCTGCCGTCGCAATGGCAGGCGCCGGGCTTCGCCGCCTACGTGCGCAATCAGGGCCTGTCGATCGTTCCGGAAGATGCCTTCTCCCTCGATCCGAACGGCAGCAGCGCCGTGCGCATCGCCCTCGGCGCCGCGCCGGACCGCGCGCGGCTGGCCGAGGCGCTGCGCGCGGTCTCGGCGGCGCTGTCGCATCACTTGCCTCAGGCTTACAGCGCCGTCGTGTAAAGGAAGGTTGGAGCCCCGCCCTATCGATCCGCCAAAGGGCCGCCTTCGAAAACCTCGAGATGGATTCTCAAGGCTATGCCTTGAGCGATTGAGCCGCGACGCGGATCAATGGGCAGCGCCCTGGCCTTGAAGGACCGTCAGGACGAGGTGTGATCGGACACGATCTTCCAGCCTGCCGGCGTGTGGTGGAACACGAGGGTGAAGATCCCCGAGGCCGGGTCGGGATGCCCGATGCGGATCAGTTCGTATCGTCCGATCGCCAAGGCAAACCCGTTCCCGAGGGGCCGGATATCCTCCAGCGAGAACGATAACTTCCCGAGAGGCTCGTTGCCGCCGAAGCGGGAGGCGTACATGGCCTTGATCGCGTCGTATCCGCGTACCAGCCTGTGGGCCGTCACGTAGGTCGTCTCCGGCGAGTCCTCGTAGCTGCTCATGAACCCGTCCAGATCGTTCCTGGACCACTCGACGGCGCTCCTCATCAGAGACTGGTTGATCCCGGCACGGACCGGATCAGGATCCGGGGCTGCCTGCACCGGCGTTGCCACGAGATTGCCAACCGAGGACGTCATCAGCCCGATCCCCGCGAGCAAGGCGAATCGTCGGAACGACCTGAGGGAAGTGTCACGCATCATGCCGATCCCGATGAGCTCGTACCTAGGTTGAGCCGCCGCCGCGGGATCGTCAAATAATTTGTATCAAAACGAAATTTTTCTGTTTACGGATCAGTTTGGAGATGGAAGCTTGGTATCGTGATCCATGGAGGCCGCGATGCAGGAGCTCGAGCATGCGATCGTCGCGGGAGCCGCCTTCCTGGTTTCGGGCCGAAATCGACGTCAGGGCGTCCGCCGCATCCTGAGCGCTGCGACCGCGCTTGCCGCATTCGCCGTTGCCGGCACGGCTCGTGGGCAGGTGCCTGCCCAGGCGGTGCCATCCGGCGTCCCGCAGAACGTACGTGATCAAGCCCCCGGCACGGAGAACGGCAACACCGCCGGCAACAGCGAAAGCATCACGGTCAAGGCGCAGCGCCGCCTGGTGCGCGAGCGCAACTCGCCGTCGGCGGTGACCGAGCTCGGCTCGGCGCAGATCGCGCAGACCGGCGTGCAGGGCTCGGTCGCGACGCTGCTTCGTGCGGCTCCCTCGGTCTACGTCTACCAGCAGGGCATCGGCGAGAATGAACCCGTGCTGACGGTTCGCGGCGCACGAGGTCTGGAGACGGCGCAGACCCTCGACGGCGTGCCGATGCAGGACCTGCTGAGCGGCGGCAGCGGCAACTATCTCCAGAACCTTCTGGGCGGCCACTTCAACCTGGACCAGATCGGCGGGGTCTCCATCTATCCCGGCGTCGCCTACCCCGACAAAAGCACATTCGGCACGATCGGCGGCACGATCGCCTACAGCAGCCTCCGGCCCAGCAACGACGCGCACGCCGACCTGTTCGGATCGGTCGGTTCCTTCGGAACCTGGGACGAAGGCTTCGATCTCAATTCGGGTCGCATGAACGGTCCGCTCGGCAGCGGCGTGGACGCGCCGAAGATGATGCTGAAATATTCCAACCTGCAGACGAACGGCTTCATCGACTACACACCCGCGCGCTACAACAGCATGGAATATGCGTTCGACAAGCCTTACGGCCAGGGCCTGTCCTTGTTCCAGGCGACCCTGAACTACAACACCGGGAGCGGGCTTTCGCTTCCGGAGCCCGTGCCGCTGCCGTTCCTCGAGAAGTACGGGATGTTCAGCAACTACTCGCCGGCCGACGTCTTCCAGCGGCAGAGCGACGACTACCTCACCATCATCCTGAAAGACGACACCTACATCAATGATTACGTCAGCGCCGGTCTCAGCCTGTTCTATCTGAACTCGGACTCGAGCACCACGAGCTACGGCAATCCGACGATCTTCGCTCCCAACGGAGAGCCTGGTTCCGTCACGGTCGGTCTGGCATCGCCGTTCACGCAGACCCCCGCAGGGTACGCGGAGCAGGGTCTGTATGGTCGCGGCAACGTCTTCTACGATCCGCAAGCCTATCCCTACACGGCATCCTCGGCGGGGTGTCCGGCCGGATTGCAGGCGGAATACCTCGCAGCGGACCAGCCGAGCCCCTGCGGCTATAACGCCCAGCAGAACTCGTCGCACAACGACACGTACGGCTTCCAGCCTCGCCTGACCATCACACCGCCGGCGTTCCTCGGGATCCTGAACACGATCAAGCTGGGCGGCCTGGTTGCGAAGGAGACCCAGCCCGCGTCACACGCCTATGCGAGCGTCTACCCGAACGTCCCGCAGCTGCCGCAGAACGAGATCTGGTCTACCGTGATCGGATCGACCGGCGGCTTTGACGGCGGCTTCCAGAGGACGATCTACCAGGGCTACCTCCAGGACAAGATCGACTTCCTCCACAACACCCTGCACATCACGCCCGGCCTGACGATCGAGGGTACGGATTCAAGCGATCTCGGCAGCAAGATCTTCGGCGGCACGCCGTCCGCGAGCCTGCTCGCGACGCCCTATTGCCAGGCGGGAAACCCGTGCGAGTTCGGCAGCTACAAGGCCCACAAGTGGGACCGGGAATACCTGCCGTTCCTGAACGTGTCCTACGATCTCGACCGTATCGTGCCGGCAGCGCGTGGCGTGTCGTTCTACGCTAGCGCAGGAACCTCGGCGCTTTTCGCCCCGGTCACGGATTTCGGACCGAACCTGGTCGGAAGCCCGCCGAACGCCTCGATCGTGCACCTCTATGAAGGCGGCGTGAAGTACAACAGGAACAATCTGGTCTTGTCGCTGGACTATTTCTACCAGCACGTCGAGCGCGACTTCGGCTACTTCTCCTATGAATTCGGCCCGATGGCGGGTGAAGCCTTCTACTCGAATAACGGGCAGCGTGAGTTCAAGGGGTTCGAGGCCTCGGGCATCTGGCAGGTCACGCCAAGATGGCAGCTGTTCGGCAACGTTTCCCACACCCTGGCGAAATATCTGGCGACGACGTTCGGCTATGCGTCCGTGCAGGAAGACCAGTTCGGCGTCGTCGTCAGAGGCACGCCGGTCACAGGGGTTCCGGACTGGCTGTCGACGTTCGGCATTGATTATGACGCGAGAAATATCGGTCTCCGGAACGACGAGCTCAACGTCCGGTTTGAAGGGCAGTATACCGGCAGGCAGGCGACGACCTACGACCTGAACGGCCTGCAGAATGTCGGGCCGATTGCCGGCGTCGGGGCGCCAGGGACGTACAACTACTACAGCGCTACCGCCGGGGCCACGACCTATGACCCGAACGGCGGCATTTCTCCGTTCGTCACCTTCAATTTCGATGCGAACTACAAACTGCCAGTGCATGACCTGGGCCCGCTGAAGCAGATCAGCGTCGACTTGAACATCATCAACATGTTCAATACGCACTACTTCCAGTATTTGTATCGACAGGTCGCACCCTCCACGCAAGGCAACTTCACCAGCGGGCCCTTCAAGGGCGAGCCGATCAGTCCCTATAGCGGCCCGTCATTTGCCAACGGCATCGTCGGCGAACCGGCAGCCGTGACCTTCACGGTTTCCGCACGCTTCTGACCGTCCTCGGGCACGTGCGCCAGCGGTGTCGCATCCTGCGCCTGCAAGGCCACGATCAAGGCCCGCGCCGCTGCCCAGGCAGCCGCCGGATCACGAGAACCGGGCATTTACGGAAAACCAGGGCGTTGCCCTGGACCCGCTCAAGGCGAAGCCTTGAGAATCCGATGACCTTGATAGGAGGGTTCCACACGCCGAGGCCTTCTGGTGATCGAGCCGCGGTATTCGCATCGATCCTGCAGACACCTACATCGCGAGGTTATGGTGTCCTCATCGATGCAAGCACGACTTGCTTACCGTACATGCCCCAGTCGGCTTCCGGCGTTTCCTGGATGACCACGTAGACGGAGGGCGGATCGTCCAGCTCGGCATGTTCGCCCAGGATGGCCGTTGCGTCGGCGATCAGCTTCGTGCGGGCGGCCTGGTCAAGGCCGCCCTCCAGCGCGTACACGACGAGGGCGATCATGGGACGCTCGGCGATCTTCCCGCCGCTGAAGACGGCGTCCGGGGCATGCTCGCTGAAGAGGACCCAGACGCCTTCGCGCACCGTCTCCGTCTCGGCCAGCCTTTCGCAGCTCATGCCCAGATCGGTCAGGGCCGCCGCGACCTTCGCGCGCGTCCTGGCTGTGAAGGTTCCCTCGCGGGCATGGACGAACATCTTGGGCATGGTATTCCCTTTGTCCTGGACGGCTGAAATGGACGACGCCTGGTCGAGCCAATCGCGATCGGAAGCCTGATTTGCGTCAGGCGCCCCCCGCGCCATGGCCGACAGCCTGACCGGATCGACCACGTCGTCGAACGTCGCTTCATCAATCGGGCTTCAGGCGGGCGGGTCCCGCAGGATCTCGGGCCACCTTCAATCCAATCGTGCGTTTGACGGCGCAGGATATCGCCTTCCCGAGCGACACCCTGCGCCAGGTCGACACGACTAGGTTAGACGGCCAGCTGTTCCGGCTGCATGTCGTAGCACTGTTGGATCTTCTTGTGCCGGGTGCCGAGGCCGTCCTTGATCTTCTTGGTCCAGACGTCGTCCATGTTCTTCCGCGCCTCTGCGATCATCGACTTCGGCTCGAGATTGCGGAAGGTCTCCACTTCTCCGGCTGCAACGGCAGTGAGCGTGGCGTAGACGGGCTCCGGATCGAACTGGGAGCGCGGAAAGGCGAGCTTCGAATAGTCGAAGACGCGCTCTGCCGGATCGTCAAGCCAGCTCCTCGGGACATCGAATCCGCGATCGTTGAAGCCGGTCAGGAAGGGGCCGGGGTTTACCGTCGCCACCTCGATCCCGAACTCTTGCAGCTCTGCCGCCATAGTCTGCGCGATGGCCTCGATGGCGTGCTTGGAACCCGAATAGATGCCGGTGAAGGGGTTGATGTTGATGCCCTCGCGCGACGACACCCACACGATCCGACCCTGCCGCCGCCCGATCATCTGCTTGGCGATGCCCTGGGTCAGCAACAGCGGACCGATGACGTTGACCTCGAACTCGTTGCGCATGTTGGCAGCCGGTATATCAACGACGGCGCCGCCCTCAAGCACGCCCGCATTGTTGACGAGGATCTCGACGTTCCAGCCGAGCGCCTTTCTCCGGTCGCCTTCGTTGGTGACGTCGAGCTTCTCGATCCTGAGCTGGACCCCGCGCGCTTCGGCCTGGTTCTCGAGCACCTCGATCTGGGGATAGATCTCCACGGCGGCGATGACGTCGAAACCTTTTTCCGCGAGCCTGAATGCCGCTTCGTTGCCGAAACCGGTGCCTGCGCCTGTGATCAACACGGTTTTCATGTAACTTCCTGTGCTTGTGAAAAGATTTTTGAGGTCAATGGTCGTCGTGATCGCTCCTGAGTTTGCTCGACGATCGAACCTAGGTGGTCGATTATCGGGCCAAGACTTCGACGACGTTGATCGCGGAAGAATAATCGTCGCTCGGACGGACCCGCCCGGCCTGGGCGTACATCTGCGCGGCGGCAGCCATGCTCGGCATCGACACGCCTCGCTCGCGCGCGTCGGCGAGCAAAAGGCCCATGTCCTTGGACATCAGCCGGGTCGGGAACTCCGCCGGGTAGCTGTCCGCCTTCGCCATCGCGAGCTTATGCTTGTGATGTTCCGACACGAGAGGGAGGTCCGACAGCACGTCGATGAGCATGGTGCGATCGAGCTTGGCACGAGCGCCGTAGGCAAGGCCCTCCGCGAGCGCGGCGGTGCCCAGCGCCATGACTCCGTTTATGATGAGCTTGGTCACCGCGCCGTCGCCGCCGGCGCCGGCATGGACGGTGCTGCGCCCGATGACCTCGAGGATCGGCGTGGCCGCCATTACGTCTTCGTCGGAGCCGCCGGCGAGGAAGACGAGCCGGCCCGACTCGGCCTCGTGGGTACTGCCGGACATCGGCGCCTCGACATAGCCGATGCCCCGGGCGACGGCGGCGGCGCCGAGCGCCTTCGATGCGCCGGGGGAGACGGTGCTGAAATTGATGATAACTTGTCCCTCGCGCGCGCCCTCCAAGGCGCCACCCGGCGCGATCATCGACTGGTGCAGCGCTGCGTCGTTGGGCACGGCGATCAGGATCGCATCGACCTCTGCTGCCAGCGCCGCGGGGCTCGCGACCATTGCGAAACCGTCCACCTCGCCGCCATCATGGGCGACGTCGAAGGCGATCAAGGGGTATGAGGCGTCGCGCAATCGCGCGGCCATGCGGCGGGACATCGCGCCGAAGCCGACGAAGCCGAGCCTGAGAGTGTCCGAAATTGGTTCGAGCCTTTGAGAGAGGGGCCGCCATCCAGATCCGTGCATCGCCCAGAGACGATGCCAGGATTGGATCGCGAGAGCAGAAGGGTCAGCCGAGAGTCTTTTCCCAGACAGTCTGCGCATTGGTGAACTCGCGCAGGCCGAAGTGAGACAACTCGCGGCCATAGCCGCTCTTCTTGACGCCGCCGACCGGAATGCGTGGGTTGGAGGCGGTAAAGCCGTTGACGAAGACGCCGCCCGCTTCGATCCGCCGCGCTAGCGCGCGGGCCTTGTCAAGATCGTTCGTCCAGAGATTGCTGCTGAGCCCGTAGTCGCTCGCATTGGCCAACCTGATCGCGTCGTCGGTGTCTTCGGCGACGACGAGCGCTGCGACCGGCCCAAATATCTCTTCGTCGAAGGCCGCCATGCCCGGCCGCACGTCCGCCAACACGGTAGGCTGGTAGAAGAAGCCGGGACCGTCGGCCTTTTCGCCGCCGAGGAGCAGCGTGGCCCCTGCCGCGATCGACCGCTCGACCTGGTCGTGGATGCCGTCGCGCAGGTCATCGCGGGCAATCGGACCGATCGTGGTGGCGGGATCGAGCGGATCGCCCGCCTTCACCTTCCGGACCGCCTCTACATACTTGCGCGTGAACGCCTGGGCGATCGGCCGCTCCAGGATGAAGCGCTTGGCGGCGAGGCAGACCTGTCCCGCATTCTGGAACCGCGCCTCGATGCCGACCTCGACCGCCTTGTCGATGTCGGCGTCGGCCAACACGATGTAAGCGTCGGCGCCGCCGAGTTCGAGCAGGCTCTTCTTCATGGCCTTACCCGCGGTCGCCGCGACCGCCGAACCCGCCCGCATGCTGCCCGTCACCGTGACGGCGGCGATGCGCGGATCCTCGATCGCGGTCGTGACCGCGTCGTTGCCGGCGTTGAGGATGGCGAACAGATGCTCCGGGAAGCCGCTTGCCTCATAGGCGTCGCGCAGAGCATAGGCGCATCCCATGACGTTGGGCGCGTGCTTGAGGAGGAAGCCGTTGCCCGACAGCATGATCGGACCTGCTGCGCGGATCACCTGCCAGAAGGCGAAATTCCAAGGCATTACCGCCAAGATCGTCCCGATCGGCAGGAACGAGACATAGGCGCGATCCGCGCCGTCGGTCTGCACGGGCTCGTCGGCGAGGATGGCCCGGCCGTGCTCGCCGATCCAGGCGATAGTCGCGGCGCCCTTCTCGACCTCGGCCCGGGCCTCGCCGATTGTCTTGCCCATCTCGCTGGTGGCGAGCATGGCCAGCGACTCCGACCGGTCGCGGAGCGTGGCAGCAAGCCGCTTGTAGAGCGCCGCCCGATCCGCCAGCTTCATCGCGCGCCATTGCTCGAAGGCGGCGTTGCCCGCGACGAGCACGCGCTCGATTTCGTCGGCAGTCTGGAAGGGGTACGTCTCGATCAATGCACCCGTCGCCGGGTTGCGCGAGATTGCGGCCAAGGCGGGATCGGTAACTCGGTTCAACATCACGGCCTCCATGTCTGCGTCCCTGGGACGCGATCACGGGACCAGTTAAGGTGAGGCAGGATGCGCCGGAAGGAAAGTTCTTATCCTATGACTCCCTCTCACAGCTTCCCGGCCGTGGGGTGTAGGTCACGAACGACAGGCCCGGCCGCCCCTCGGGGATGAGCGACACATAGGTCAGGTCAAGCAGGCCGTGCGTCGGATGACGCAGCCGCTTTGCGCCCTCGTCAAAGCCCTGCACGTCGATCTCCGGCCACCAAGTCCGGAACTCCTCGCTCCCTGCGCAGATTTCCTCGACGAGTTGGTCAAACGGCCCCTTGTCCGCTGCCTTGGCGCGGGCGGCGCGGAACACGCGGATCGTGGCGCGCGCCAGTTGCTCCCAGTCGCGCATCAGGCTGCGATACGGCGGATAGAGAAACAGCAGGCGAAGTGTATTGCGCTCGTGCGGCTCCAGCCTGCCATAGTCCACGAACAGGTCCACCACCGCCGGGTTCCAGGCGAGGATGTCGAGCCGGTTGCTGCGGATATAAGCAGGAACAGGGTCGATTGCCTGGACAAGAGCGACCAATCCGTCGCTCGGCTCCTCGCAGGCCGCGACGACGGCTGGCTGCCGCGAAGAGAGCGCAAACAGGTGCATGGATTCTGCGCGGTCTAGCCGGAGAACGCTCGACAGCCGCTTGAGCACCTCGGCCGACACCCCAATATCGCGCCCCTGTTCGAGCCACGTGTACCAGCTGACGCTGACCCCGGCGAGCAACGCCACCTCCTCGCGACGCAGGCCGGGCGTGCGGCGCGGCCCGGCCGGCAGGCCCACATCGCCCGGCTGCAGACGGCCGCGCCGACTGGACAGGAAGGCGCCGAGTTCCCTGCGTTCCTCCGGCGATGGCTTCTTCATCCGCAATGCTCGAGCATAGTCTCAAACCAATGAGTGACGACAGGCCTTGCCAGACGAGAGCGCCAATCGTCGCGAGCACCTGCGTGTTCCATGTCAGGTGGCGACACAGAGTTTATCAGCTCCCACGAAGTGGTCCAATCTCAGGTTCCGCTCGTCGACAAAGTCGCCGGGCCAAGCGAACCCGACAGGAAGGCGATGAACGTGACCCATCAAGGCCAGGGCCCTGCCCTGGACCCGCTCAAGGCGAAGCCTTGAGAATCCATCCATAAGAGGTTTTCAAAGGCGAGCCTTTGGCGAAATCGAGCCGCGAAGCGGATCGATGGGCGGAGCCCCAACTTCAACCCTCGGTATGTCCGTATCTATGCGCGCCGGTATCACTCGACGCTTTCACCGCGCTCGCCTGCTCACTCATCTGTTTCAAGGGGATCAATTGGCGGAGCCCTGGCCTTCAAGAACGTTTCGTTTAAGTGACGAAAATGCTAGACTGCCGTCGCGCACGCGGCGGAAGGCGGTGATGGAGCAGGATGTTCTCGGCGAGCGGGCCAGTCGGTAATCCTCCAGGTCCCGGCCGCCGTCCTGGTCACCGCGGTCAACGCGGCGCTGATGACCGCCGGTCTCGTCGTCGCGGAGCAGGACCGCCGCGCCTACGGCTGGCTGGCGATGGTCGCACTGGTCGCATCGTGTCGGCTCGCACTCTGGTGGTCCTACCTGCAGGCTCTTCCGGCACCGGCACAGGTTCGACCCTGGGCCATGGCCGCAGCGTGCGCGGCGTTTGCCTCCGGTCTGCTCTGGGGTGGCGGCGCGGTCGTGCTGTTCCCGCATTCGGAGAGCTACCGGATGCTGTGGGTCTTCCTGATCGGCGGCATGTGCGCCGGTGCTGCGACCTACCACGCCGCGCACTGGCCGACCATGCTCGCCTTCGTCATTCCGGCCGCGTTGCCGCTTGCTGTGCGCCTGATCGGTGAAGGCTCGCTCAACGGAACCGTCTCGTCGGCCATGACCGTGATCTTCGCGGTGGCGCTCACCTCCTCCGGGTATCGGACGAGCCGGCGGTTCGGCCGGCTGCTCGGCCTGCAGTTCGCCCTTGCCGAGCGGACGCGCGACCTGGACGCCAGCAACGAGCGGCTGCGGGACGAGATGGCGCAGCATCGTGCCACCGAGGTGACGCTCCGCCAGGCCCAGAAGATGGAGGCGATGGGACAGCTCACCGGCGGGATCGCACACGACTTCAACAACCTGCTGACGGCCGTGCTCGGCAGCCTGGAGCTGCTGCGGTATCGCCTGTCGGGCACGGACGCGCGGGCGCTGCGTCTGCTCGACAATGCGGTGCGGGGCGCGGAGAGAGGGGCTGCGCTGACCCAGCGCCTGCTCGCCTTCGGCCGGCGCCAGGCGCTGGAGCCGGAGATCGTCGACGTGCCGGCCCTGGTTCGCGCGATGTCGGATCTTCTGCACAGCTCGCTCGGCGATGCGATCCGCATCGAGACGCGGTTTCCCGGCGCGATCTCGCCTGCGCATGTGGATGCCAACCAGCTGGAGCTGGCACTGCTCAACCTGGCGGTGAATGCCCGACGCCATGCCGGGCGGCGGCAAGCTGACGATTGCGGCTCGCGAGGAGGAAGTCGCACCCGGCGCGCAGAGGGGCCTGTCGCTGGGCATCTACGTGGTGCTCAGCGTCGCCGACAGCGGCGAAGGCATGGACGAGGCGACCCTCGCACGGGCGATGGAGCCGTTCTACACCACCAAAGGGGTCGGCAGGGGCACCGGACTGGGGCTGTCGATGGTGTACGGCCTCGCCGCGCAGTCCGGCGGCCAGCTCGTCCTGCACAGCCGCAAGGGCGAGGGCACGACGGTGGAACTCTGGCTGCCTCGCGCGGAGGCCGCCATCGTACTGCCGGTCGCGGCATCCGAGCCCGCGGTGGCGGAGCCGGGCGCGCGGCACCGCGTGCTGCTGGTCGATGACGACACGCTCGTGCTGACCAGCACGGCCGCCGTACTGGAAGATCTCGGCCACCTGCCGATCGAGGCCGGTTCCGGTCGGCAGGCGCTGGAGATCCTGCGACCATCGGACAATAGGTTTCCGGGAAGTCCTGATCCGACATGGCCGCACGGACCAGGGCCGCGATGCCGTGCTTCCGCCTGCCCGCCTGCGCGAACCGGTCGCACCACGTCCGGAAAGCCCGCAGCGGCGGGTGCTCGGCGAGAAGCGCCGGAGCAAGCTCGACCAACCCGTCGATCTCGCGGCGATAGCTGTCGTTGCGGCGCCGATCGTGGGCGCACTCAAGACCAGGCACATCGACGACGCGATCGCCTCGCTCTCGATCACCTTGACGGACGACGAGGCGGCTAGGCTGGAGGCGCCCTACACGCCACGTCCGGACGGTCAGGGTGCATCCGATCCGGTCATGCTGGCCCGTTCCGTGATCGCAGCTGCACCTGGTCCATTCCGCGACCGGTCTCGAACACCGGCCCGGATGGCGGGATCTCGATGTCGAACACCTCGGCGATGACCTGCGTCCAGCCATGCAGGAAGTAGTTCCAGCCATCGAAGCTGGTCAGGCCGGAGCCCGCCGCCTGCGCCTCGGCGCGATCGAGGAACAGCAGGTCGCCGCGATAGTTCAGCCCCCAGACGATGCCGCCGGACGGGAAGCGGGCCTCGGCGCCGAGCGGCGAGCCGGGCCGGTCCTTGCCGAGCCCGGTGGCGTTGACCACCAGCGATCCGTGCGGAAGTGCTCGCAGCAGCGCATCGTTCCGCTCGGGCCCGCGGCTCAGCACCGCCTCGAGCGGGATGTCGCTGCCCAGACCGCAATGGAAGCGGCGCAGGCCGTCGAGGCGCGAGGCGGCGATGTCGGAGACCACGATCCGGCGCGGCCGGTCGCCGCCGTGCCGCGGCTGCACCAGGTTCCAGACGATGGCGGTGGTCGCACCCCCTGCCCCGATCAGGCACGCGTCGCAGCCGTCGGCGGATCGCCGCCAGTGTGACGCGCCGGCACGATCGCGGCGAGCGCCAGTCCGGCGGAGATCGGGTCCTCGGCATGGCCGACCAGCTTGCCCTGCCGCTTGGACAGGCAGCTCACCTCGTGCAGGTGCCGAGGCCCAGCGCCTGCGCCCAGCGCGGGAAGGTCGTCATGATCGAGGATTGCCCGGTGCAGACGCCGAGGAAGTGCAGCGTCGGCACGGCGGCGGCCCGCAGCGGACCCATCAGGCGGCCCCGCGCGCCGCGCGGGCGATGCCGAGTGCTGCCTCGGCGTTGCGACGGATGCCGGCCCAGTCGCCGTCGCGGATCATGCCGCGGCTGGCGATCCAGGTGCCCCCCGTTGCCGCCACCGAAGGCTCGCCGAGCCAGGCCGCGAGGTTGGCCGGCGAGACCCCGCCGGTCGGGATGAAGCGCGGATCGTGCAGCGCGAAGGGGGCGGCGATGGCGCGCAGCAGGGCGAGGCCGCCCGCTGCCTGCGCGGGGAAGAACTTGAAGGTGCGGACGCCAAGCTCGAGGCCGGCCTGCAGGTCGGACGGCGTCATCGCGCCCGGCACGTAGGGCAGGCCGATCGCGGCGGCCTGCTGCAGCAGGCGCGGGCTCAGGCCGGGTGCGAGCGCGAAGCGGGCGCCGGCATCGGCGGCGCGTCGAAGATCCTGCTCGCTGATCACCGTGCCGGCGCCGACCAGCATGTCGGGGAAGCGTTGCGCAATCCGTGCGATCACTTCGGCCGCGTGATGGGTGCGGAAGGTCACCTCGATGACGCGCAGACCGGCCTGCAACAGCGATTCCGCCAGTGCGTCGGCCGACTCCATGCCGTCCACCTCCACCACCGGGATCACGCCGAACGCGGTCGCCGCGATCAGGATCGCATCGGTCGTGTGCCTGTCGCCGGTCATCCTATGCAGCCCCCGCCGCCGTGCGCGGACGATAGCGCGGGTCGGGCACGCGCTTCCAGCCGGCGGCGCCGTCACCCACGATCAGCTCGCGCATGCCGCCGGCACGCGCGATGATGTCGTAATCCTGGCCGCCATCGGCAGGATAGCAGAACCGCGTGACCAGCGGCGCGCTGCCGACATTGACGCTGCGATGGATCCAGTGCGGCGCCACGTCGACGACGCTGTCCGGCGTCATCTCCTCGGCGCGGACGGTGCCGTCGGCAAGCTCCATCAGCATCACGCCGAACGGCGAACGGCTCGGGCCCTGCACCAACGCGCGCGCGCAGTTCATCGGCCTGACCAGCCTGCACGGCGCCGGCCACCTGCATCGCGCGGTGATGGAGGGCGTCGCCTTCGCCGCGGCGCGCAACCTGCGCATCATGGCGGCGGCCGGCAAGACCCGGCTCTGGCTGGAGATCAAGGCCAGCCTGTACGGCTGCCCGATCCTGACCACGGCGGCCGACGAAAGCGGCGGGCTCGGCTGCGCGATGCTCGCCGGCACCGGGATCGGGCTGTATGCCGATCTCGGCGCCGCCGCGGCGCGGCTGGTGCGCCATACCGGCAAGATCCCGCCCAACCCGCGCTGGGCCGACACCTACGCCCGTCTGGCGCCGGTGTTCGAGCAGGTCTACGAGAACGGCCGGACCATCTGGAGCATGCTCGAGGCGGCGGAGGCGACAGCCGGCCCGCCTTCGTCCGAGCGGTGCTGAACCCGGAGACGCTGCATGTCGACACGCTACCTGGACAAGTACGACCTCACCGGCCGCATCGCGGTGGTCACCGGCGGCGGCCGCGGCATCGGCCATGCCTGCGCCGAGGCGCTTGCCCAGGCCGGTGCCCGCATCGTGCTGCTCGAACGCGACGAGGCGGTGGCGCGCGAGGGCACCGCGAGCCTGCAGGCGGCCGGCGCCGCGGTCTCCTGGCGCCATGTCGACGTCACCGACACGGCGGCGATGCAGGCCGCCGCCGCCTCGATCGAGCAGGAGGTCGGCGCCGTCGACATCCTGGTCTGTAACGCCGGCATCGCCATCAGCAACGTCCCCGCCGAGACCGCCACCATCGAGCAGTGGCGCCAGGTAATCGACATCAACCTGAACGGCGTGTTCTGGTCGTGCCAGGCGTTCGGCCGCGCCATGCTGTCGCGCGAGCGCGGCGCCATCGTCAATATCGGCTCGATGTCCGGGCTGATCGTCAACCGGCCGCAGGAACAGGCCGCCTACAACGCCTCCAAGGCGGCGGTGCACCAGCTCACCCGCTCGCTGGCGGCCGAGTGGGCGTCGCGCGGCGTGCGCGTCAACGCGGTGGCGCCGACCTATATCGACACGCCGCTGACCCGCTTCGGCATGCAGGACGCGGCGATGAAGCAGGCCTGGCTCGACGCCACCCCGATGGGCCGCGTCGGCCGCCCCGACGAGATCGCCTCGGTGGTGCTGTTCCTCGCCTCCGAGGCCGCGAGCCTGCTGACCGGCAGCATCGTCGTCGCCGATGCCGGCTACACCTGCTGGTAGGGAGCCGCCATCATGAGCACTGCGCTGTCCGACGTCACCGCGAGCTTCGCGCCCGGCCTGTTCCGGGAGCGCCAGGTGCTGGTGTCGGCCGCCTCCGGCAGCATCGGCCTCGAACGCGCCCGGAGCTTCCTCGCACTCGGCGCCACGGTGCTCGCCACCGGCAGCGCCGCTGGGGCAGCACCACCGACCTGGTCGGCGCAACCCTGTTCCTGACCAGCCCCGCCGCTGCCTTCGTCACCGGGATCCGCCTGCCCGTCGATAGGGGCTACAGCGTCGCCGCTGCCACCGGCAGCCCGACCTGAACCGCCGCTCCAGGCGATGGTTCAAGGTTGGGGCTCCGCCCATCGATCCGCTTCGCGGCTCGACCCCGCCAAAGGCTCGCCTTCGGAAACCTCTGAATAAATGGATTCTCAAGGCTTCGCCTTGAGCGGGTCCAGGGC
>CAXUCM010000034.1:0-14805 GCA_964249315.1 uncultured Acetobacteraceae bacterium
CGCCTTTGGAAACCTCTGAATGGATTCTCAAGGCTGAGCCTTGAGCGGGTCCAGGACAGCGCCCTGGCCTTAAAGCGGCATGGCCGGAAACATGTCAGGCTGCGTCTGCGTGACGTGGACGCGATCAACTCGTCGACCGGGTCGAGGCGGGAGATTCTATCGACATCACTCGCCGCGGCAAGCCGGTCGCGCGACTTACGGCCGTGGCCAGGCCACGCAGGCGGATCGATGCCGCCTTGCTCCGATCCGTGACGGCGACCATGCCGCCGCAGGGCGCCGGTGCCTCCGATCTGGTGCGCGCGATGCGGGATGGCGATCGCTATTGATGCGCTATCTCGACACGTCGCTGATCGTCGCGGCGCTTTCCAATGAAGCGGTGACACCACGTGTCCAGGACTGGTTGACGGAGCAGGATCCGGCGCAGCTTCTGATCAGCAACTGGACCATCACCGGCTAGCACGTGCCTTCTTCCAGCCGCTCGGAGCTCGCCCGGCTCCTCACTCCCACTCGATGGTGCCGGGTGGTTTCGACGTAATGTCGTAGGTGACCCGGTTGATGCCGCGCACCTCGTTGACGATGCGGCCGGCGACGCGATTCAGGAAGCCCATGTCGAACGGATAGACCTCGGCGGTCATGCCGTCGGTGCTGGTCACCGCGCGCAGCGCGCAGGCCTGGTCGTAGGTGCGGCCGTCGCCCATGACGCCGACGGTGCGTATCGGCAGCAGCACCGCGAAGGCCTGCCAGATCGCATCGTACAGGCCGGCCGCGCGTATCTCTTCGAGGAAGATGCTGTCGACCCGGACGAGCAGCTCGAGACTCTCGCGCGTCACCGCGCCCGGGATGCGGATGGCCAATCCCGGACCGGGGAACGGGTGCCTGCCGACGATGCCCTGCGGGAGACCGAGCTCGCGCCCGAGCACGCGCACCTCGTCCTTGAACAGTTCGCGCAGCGGCTCGACCAGCTGCATGTGCATGCGCGCCGGCAGGCCGCCGACATTGTGGTGCGACTTGATCGTCACCGACGGACCGCCGGTGAAGCTGACGCTCTCGATCACGTCCGGATACAGCGTGCCCTGGGCGAGGAAGTCCGCGCCGCCGAGCTTCCTCGCCTCCTCATCGAACACGTCGATGAACAGCCGGCCGATGGTCTTGCGCTTGCTCTCGGGATCGGTCACGCCTTCGAGCGCGGCGAGGAACAAGGCGCTCGCGTCGCGATGGATCAGCTTGATGTTGAAGCGGCCGCGGAAGGTGCTGACCACCTCCTCCGCCTCGCCGGCGCGCAGCATGCCGTGATCGACGAAGATGCAGGTGAGCTGCTCGCCGATCGCCTCGTGGATCAGCACCGCCGCCACCGAGGAGTCGACGCCGCCGGACAGGCCGCAGATCACCCGCGACGTGCCGACCTGCTCGCGGATGCGGACGATCTCCAGGTCGCGGAAGCCGGCCATGCTCCAGGCGCCGCTGCAGCCGGCGACCGCATGGGTGAAGTTGCGCAGCAGCGCCGCGCCGTGCGGGGTATGCACCACCTCGGGATGGAACTGCACGCCGTAGAGCCGGCGGCCCTCGTCGGCGATGATCGCGTACGGCGCACCCTCGCTGACCGCGACGGCGCGGAACCCGGGCGGCAGCCGGGTGACACGGTCGCCGTGGCTCATCCAGACCTGCTCGCGTCCGCCGCGTTGCCAGGTGCCGCGAAGCAGCGCGCAATCCTCCAGGATGTCGACATGGGCACGGCCGAACTCGCGATGCTCCGAGGACAGCACCTCGCCGCCGAGCTGCTCGCACATGACCTGCTGGCCGTAGCAGATGCCGAGCACCGGCACGTCGAGCGCGAACACCGCATCTGGCGCCCGCGGCGAGCCGGCCTCCGGCACGCTGGACGGGCCGCCGGAGAGGATGACGCCGCGCGGCGCGAAGCCGCGGATCCGCTCGATCGACGCGGTATACGGCCAGATCTCGCAATAGACGCCGCTCTCGCGCACCCGGCGCGCGATCAGCTGGGTCACCTGGCTGCCGAAATCCAGGATCAGGACGCGATCCTCATGCAGTCGCTGTTCGAGGGGGCTGCTCATCGGGTGTGCTTTCTCGGCATCGGCCTGAGCGTGGCTTGCAGCACGGCGGACCGGCCTCGCGCAAGCATCCGCTGCGATGGTCCGGCCGGGCGGGTCGAGCTAGGATCGCCGGCGATCTACGCCGGACGGGAAGCCGCATGCGTCTGCCGCTCATGATGGTCGCGCTCGCGGCCCTGTCGTCCACGCCGGCCCTGGCCGCGGCACCCGACCTGATCGGGCGGTGGACCGGGACGCTGCACACCCTGCAGGGAACCTGCCCCGACGCGCGGCCGTCGACGCTGCTGGTCGAGGCCAGGCGCCTGAGCTTCGCGCCGGCGGACGGCGTGCTGGTGCTGCACGGCAGCCGGAGGGAAGCCGATCCCGGCCGGCTGCACGCGCAGCTCAGCCTGCCCGGCGTCAACCACAAGCCGGTGCCGATGGTGTTCGAAGGCCACCCGGACGGAAGCTCGATCCGCGGCCTGTACGGCACCCCGGCCTGCCGCGCCGAGATCCGGCTCGAGCGCCCCATCGACCGGCCGCTGCAGCACGCGCTGGGACGGTGAGCGGACGCCGGCGTCAGGGGTTGCACCCCTCGAACCTATGAGCTATCCCCCGGCCGACGAAAGCGCCCGTAGCTCAATTGGATAGAGCACCAGACTACGAATCTGGGGGTTGGAAGTTCGAGTCTTTCCGGGCGCGCCAGTGTTTCGATGCGCCATGACCCGGCATGCCTGTTGGACGGGGCCGGTCGCAGCCGGACGAGGGATCGGCGATGCACGGGCAGGGCGAAGAAGCGACGGCCGACCTGCTCGAGACGTTGCGCAGCCTGCTCGATGGCGAGACCGACCTGATCGCCAACGCCGCCAACACCGCCGCCTTGCTGTTCGAGCGGCTGCCGCGGGTCAACTGGGCCGGTTTCTACTTCCTGCGCGATGCCGAGACGCTGGTGCTGGGGCCGTTCCAGGGTCGCGTCGCCTGCGTCCGGATCAAGCTCGGCCATGGCGTCTGCGGCACCTCGGCGTCGCAGCGGCAGACCCTGATCGTTCCGGACGTGCACGACTTTCCCGGCCATATCGCCTGCGACGCGGCGTCGCGATCGGAACTCGTGGTGCCGCTGCTGCGGGACGGCGTCCTGGTCGGCGTGCTGGATCTCGACAGCCCGGTGGCAGACCGGTTCTCGACGGCGGACGCCAGGCTCTGCGAGCAGGTGGCGGCGCTGCTGATGCGGAGCTCGTCGTCATAGACCGCCCGATCGCCGGCGCCATCGCCGTGCTGGAGCGAGACGGCGCGTTCCTGCTGGTGCAGCGACGCCACCCGCCCGATGCCGGGCTGTGGGGCTATCCGGGCGGCAAGATCGAGGGCGGCGAGACGATCGCCCAGGCCGCGGTCCGGGAACTGCACGAGGAGACCGGCGTGCAGGCCCGCGCGCGTGGCTTGCTGACGCCCTTCGAGGTCCTGCGCCGGGACGGCGACGGGCGGCTGCTGGCGCATTTCATCCTGCTGCCGGTGCTGTGCACCTGGATCGCCGGCACCGGTTCGGCCTCGAGCGACGCGCAGGATGCCGGATGGTTTCGCATCCAGGAACTCCTGCAGAGACCCGAGCGGCTCTGCGAGCACGTGGTCGACCTGGCACGGAGTGCCTCAGCACGCTGAAGATCCGAGGGATCATGCTGGGGGCCGATGGCGGCGGCCCGCCTGGCGCGCTGCTTACTCGAGGTTGGTATGTCTCGCCCGCATCGCGTCCTCGCTCTCGCCCAGGCGGTCGACGAGCTGCGACACGAGGTACTCGCAGAACATGAACTGGATCGCCTCGAAGGCGCTGCCCATGGTGAACGGCGACGGCTCGCTCGAAGGTCGCGCCATGGTCCGCGCCGGGATCAGCACCAGTTGGTCGGCAAGCGGCGCAAGCGCGGCTGCCGGCTCGGCGGTCAGCAGGACCACCCGTCCGCCCGCGTGCCGGACGATCCGCATCAGCGCCGCGGTTGTCTCGAGCGCACCGGGGCCGGCACTCGTGAGGAGCAGGTCGCCGGTCCGCAGCGGCGGCGTGGTCATGTCGCCGACGACGTGGACGGGGAGGCCGAGATGGAACAGGCGCATGGCCAGCGCGCGCATCATCAGCCCCTCGCGACCGAGCGCGTGCAGCGCGATCCGCCTTGCCGCACGCAGCTCCCCGATCAGCGCGTCGAAGCTGCCGGGATCGATCGCGTCGGCGATCGTCTCGAGCTCGCGGCAGGCGAATCGAATCCAGGTGCTGAAACCGTCGCTCATATCAATCAGCCTTGCACGTGAGCCTTCAAGACCAGGGCTCTGCCCTGGACCCGCTCAAGGCGAAGCCTTGAGAATCCACTTATAAGAGGTTTCCAAAGGCGAGCCTTTGGCAGGGTTTGGGGCGGAGCCCCAACCTTCCTTACCTTTTCTAGCGGCGCGTCACGCGGCTGGTCCAGGATGGCAGCTGGCGCCGCAGCAGCCCGACTGCCGCGACCGCGACCAGCGTGGCACCCCAGATCGTCAGGGTCAGGAATTCGCTGAAGCCGAGCAGGTTGAACGCGGTCGAGATCAGCTGGAGGATCGCGAGTGCGATCAGCAGTCCGCTGACCTTGCCGAAGCCGCCCATCGGATCGATCCCGCCGAGCACACCGGCCAGCACGGTGACCAGGAGGAAGCTCTCGCCGTAGCTGGCGTTCGCAGAGTTGAAACGGGACATCATGATCACGCCCGCCATCCCGGCGAGCAGCCCCGACATCGCGTAGATCCGCACCAGCAGCCAGCGCGTGTCGATACCGGAATAGCGCACTGCCGACGCGTTGGAGCCGATCATCGACACCAGGTTGCCGAACGGCGAGCGGTTCAGCACGATCGCCACCGGCCATGCCACGAGCAGGAGCACGAGGAGGGCCACCGGCACGCCGAGGATGCTGGCGTTGCCGAGGAACAGCACCAGCGGCGGGAAGCCCGAGATCACGCCGCCATGCGTGAGGCCGACGCTGAGCCCCTTGATCATCGTCATCGTGCCGAGCGTGGTCAGGATCGGCGAGACGTCGAGGAAGCCGATGACGAGGCCGTTCAGCGCGCCGATCGTCGTGGCGACCAGCAGGCCGGCGAGGAGGGCTGCGACCTGGCATGGGATGGCGAGCGCCGGCGGTCCCGCAGGGATCACGTCGAGCAGCAGAAAGCCGGAGACGAGCGCGCTGAAATCGGCGACCGCGATGATGGAGAGATCGAGACCGCCGGAGAGCAGGGCCACCATCATCGCGAGCGACAGCAGGCCGAGCTGCGGAACCTGGAGTGCCATCGAGCGGAGCGAGCCGACGGTAAACAGGTTGCCGCCGACGAGCCCGCCGAACAGCGCCACCAGCAGGAACAGCAGCAGCAGGAGACCCCGATTGGTGCCGCTGACCCGGCCGGCGAGGAGGGCCGCGAACGGCGCGGCACGCGACGGCAGGTGCGGGGCGGCGGCGCGGCGTGGCGGCGCGCTCACGAGGCGGCGGCCGCGATCACGCGCCGGGTGGCGGCACGCTGGCGACGCCGTTCCCACGAGATCGTCGACACCGCGACGAGGATGACGGCGCCGTCGAAGAACTGCGTCCAGTACGAGGAGACGCCGACCAGGATCAGGCCGTTCTCCATGATCGCGAGGACCGCGACGCCGAGGATCATGCCGAGCACCGAGCCCTGGCCGCCGGTGAGGCTGGCGCCGCCCAGCACCACCGCGGCGAGCACGTTGAGCTCGCGGCCGACCAGCACGTTGGGCGCGATCGATTGCGCGAGCTGGCCCTGCGCCAGGGCGGCGAGCCCGGAGACCAGGCCCATATAGCCGTAGACGACGAGGTTCAGCCGGAACGCATCGAAGCCGACGCGCGCGGCCGCCTCGGCGTTGCCGCCGAGCGCGTAGATCTGCCGGCCGATGCTGGTCCGGTTCAGCAGCAGCCACGACGCGGCGAAGCAGACGAACAGCCCGATGATCTGCGCGTTCAGCACGTAGGGATTCTGCGCCTGGTCGGTATAGACGACCCAGGAGCATGCATCGAGGAACCATTCCGGCAGATTGAACAGCTGGTTGCCCTGGCTCAGGAACATGAGCAGGCCGAAATAGACGTTGAGCATGGCGATCGACACGATGATGCTCGACAGCCTGAGCGTGCTGATCAGCACCGCGTTGAGCAGGCCGAGCAGCAGGCCGGAGCCGAGGCCGAGTGCGAACAGCAGCAGCCAGCCGCCGTGCCACCGGATCACCAGCACCATCGCCACGTACTGGGCGACGGAGGCGATCGCGGTGAACGAGATGTCGATGCCGCCCGAGATCAGCACGACGAGCAGGCCGGCGGCGCACATGCCCGCGAACGACGACGCGGTCAGCAGGTCGAGGATGTTCTGCGGCCTGAGGAAACGCGGGCTGGCGAGCGAGAGTGCGACCACCAGCAGTGCGGCCACGATCAGCAGCCGGAACTCGTGGGTGCGACGGAACGCCCTAAGCATCGACCAGCTGCCTCAGCGCGTCCTCGGAGCTCGCCGACGGCACGATCTCGCCGGCCACGACGCCCTCGCGCATCACCAGGACCCGGTCGGAATGGTAGAACACTTCCGGGATCTCGTCGGAGATCATCAGGACCGCCAGCCCCTGTGCCGCGAGCCCGTGCACGATCGCGTAGATCCCGTCCTTGGCGCCGATATCGACGCCGACCGTCGGACTGTCGAGGATGAGCAGGCTCGGCTGCGTCGCCAGCCATTTCGCCAGCACCACGCGCTGCTGGTTGCCGCCCGAGAGCGTGCGCACGGCAAGGCGCGGATCGGCGGTCTTGATGCCGAGCTCGCCGATCCCGCGGCCGACGGTCGCCGCCCGGCGCCCCGCCGGGATCAGCCCGAAGCGCGCGCGCAGCCGGTCGAGCACCGAGAGCGTGATGTTGTCGGCGATCGATTGCTGCATCACCAGCCCGAGCGACAGCCGATCCTCCGAGACGTAGGCGACGCCGCGCCGGATCGCCTCGCTGGTGTCGTGGCGCACCAGCGCCTCGCCGCGGACGCGGATCTCGCCCGCATCCGGCGGGTTCATGCCGAACAGGGACAGCGCCAGCTCGGTGCGGCCGGAGCCGAGCCGCCCGGTGATGCCGACGACCTCGCCCGCCCGCACCTCGAGATCGATGTCCCGATAGTCGCCGGTGCGAGACAGGCGCGCGACCGAAAGCACAGGCGGCCCGAACGTGCGCGCGGCGTCGCGGGTCCGGTAGGAAAAGGTCTTGCCGGTCATCAGCTCGCCGAGCCGGTCGCCGGTCATGCCGGACGCGGCATAGGTGCCGACCTTCTCGCCGTTGCGCAGCACGGTCACGCGTTCGGCGATCTCGAGCACCTCGTCGAGTCGGTGGCTGACGAACATCACCGCGATGCCGCGCCGCTTGAGCTCGAGTGCCAGCGCCAGCAGCGCGTCGACCTCGCGCCGGGTCAGCGCGGCGGTCGGCGCGTCCATGATCACGAGCCGCGCGGCGGCCGCCAGGGCGCGGCAGATCGCGACCAGCTGGCGCTGCGCGATCGGCAGATCGGCGACGTAGGCGTCGAGATCGAGCGAGACGCCGATCCGGGCGATCGCCTTCGCCGCGACCTCGCGCATGGCGCGGCGTCGGACCAGGTGCAGGCCGCGATTGAGCCCGACGGCGACGTTCTCCGCCACCGTCAGGTTCGTGAACAGCGACAGGTCCTGGTAGATCACCTGGATGCCGCGCCGGATGCTGTCCGCCGGGGTCAGGCCGTGCACGGTCTCGCCGAGGATCGCGATCGCGCCGCCCGGCTCGGGCGGCTGCACCCCCGAGATGATCTTGATCAGCGTCGACTTGCCCGAACCGTTCTCGCCCGCGAGGCAATGGATCTCGCCGACTTCGACGGAGAGATCGACGCGGTCGAGCGCCGCGACGCCGCCGAAGCGCTTCGAGATCGCGCGCAGGTCGAGGACGCTGCCCATCGCCTGAAACGGACGCGGAGGCGCCTGCGCCGGACGCTAGAGCCCCTGCGCGATCAGGCCGTCGACGGTCTGCTTGTTGATCGTGATGGTGCGGTCGACGCTGATCAGCTTGCCGGGCACATCGACGCGAGCCTTGCCGAGCCCGGAGATCTCCATGCCGTCCTGGAAGGCGGCCTTCTTCAGGGTCAGGCTGGCGACCGCCACCATGGCGTAGCCCGCATCCTTCGGGCTCCAGACGAAGCACTCGCGAACCGCGCCGTTCATCAGCAGCGGCTTCACCTGCGACGGGATCGCGGTGCCGAGCACCGCGATCTTGTTCTGGAGGTGCCGCTGATGCACCACGTTGCCCGCGCCGATCGCACCGTTCGAGCCGAACCCGATCACCCCGCGCACGTCCGGATAGGCCTGCAGCACGTTGCGCATCACCTGCTCGGCGGTGTCGACCTCGTCGGCGCCGGGAAAGCGGGCGGTGGCGAGCTTCATCCCCGGGAAGTGCGCCTGCTGGTAGGCGATCGCGGCATCGGCCCACTTGTTGTGCAGCGGCGTGGTGAGCGTTCCGACCATCAGGATGTATTCGCCGCGGCCGCCCATGAAGCCAGCGAGCGCCTTCATCTGCGTCTCGCCGAACGCCCTGCTGTCGATCATCTCGACGTCCCAGGTGCGGTTCTCCTGGTTCGGGCCTTCCTGGGTGATGACGACGATGCCGGCATCTTGCGCGCGCTGCAGCACCGGGCCGAGCACCTTCACGTCGAGCGGGATCAGGCCGATCACCTGGACCTTCTTGGCGATCAGGTCCTCGACCATCGAGACCTGCTGCGCCGGATCGACATGCGCCGGGCCGATCATGGTCGCGTCGATGTCGAACTTCCTGCCGCCCTCGGTGATGCCCTGGCTCACCAGGTTGAACCAGGGGATGCCGATGATCTTGGCGACGGTCACCATCTGCGCGTCGGCCGCGGCACGCACGCCGAGTGGCCAGCCGGCGATTCCGAACGCGGAGGCCGCAGCCATCCCCTTCAAGGCGTCACGCCGCTTCATCGTCTTCTCCCGTGCGGAGGCCCTGTCCGAGCCGTCCCGATTGGCACGATCATCAGGCACTCGGCGACGAAAGTAAACGGACGGCCAGGCAGGCGGGGCTCCGCCCATCGATCCGCCTCGCGGCATTGATCCGCTCTGCGGCGTTGATCCCGGCAAAGGCCAGCCTTCGGAAACTCCCTGATCGCTCGAGCGACCTCAGGACATCGGCGGCATCGCCATCGTCATGCGTGCGACACGGTCGCGGGCGTCGGCGGGCGTTGCTGCGAACAACGCATCCACGCCGTAACTCGACACCGCGAACGAGGCTGCCACGACGCCGCGAATGGCGGCAGCACGCAAGTCGGCGGGAGCGTCAACCAGGCTGGTCAGGAACGCCGAGCAGAAGGCATCGCCGGCGCCGGTCGTATCGACCGGAACCCCCGGATAGGCCGGCACGAGCAGGTCCTGCCCGCATCCGGCATCGTGCACGAGGCAGCCATCCGCACCCAGCTTGATCACGACGATGCGCGGACCGAGTGCTGCGAATTGCCGGGCGGCTCGGCGCGGATCGCCGTGCCCGAGCAGCTGCCGCGCCTCGTCCCGGCTCGGCATGAAGAGATCAAGCTGGGCAATCAATCCGGCGATCGCGGCCTCGTTGCCGGCGATATATTCTTCCTGCGGATCGAGCGCGACGATGGCGCGGCTGCGCGTCCGGCAGTTCTGCACCAGGTCACGCTGCGCGTCCAGCGTCATCGCCAGGATCATGATGCCGCCAGCGTCCCAGAAACTCTCCGGCACGTCTTCGCCGCGCGGCGACAGCCGTTCGAAGTTCGCCTGGTCAGACAGCAGGCTGACCAGACGGCGATCCGGCGTGCGATAGACGATGCGGTTGCGCAGGGTCGGACAATCCCGCCTGGGCAGCCCCATCTGCGACAATCCAGCCGAGGCGATCAGCGTCCGCACCGCAGGCGGCAAGTCGCGACCGACCGGCGCCACCATCTCCGCACGCGGCTCGAACAGCCGGGCGGCAAGGACCCCGTAGATCGCGTCGCCGCCGACGCAGCCCGGCCGCTCGGTGCCATCCGGCTGGACGATGTCGTCGAGCGTCAAGTTGCCCAGACAGACCAGCTTCGGAGCGGCTGGATCGGGCTCAGATATCGGCGCCGGCACGACGGAATTTCTCCAGTGCCACGTGGTAGGCGAACAACTGCACCGGCAGGGTGAAGGCGAATGCCGCCAGGCTTTCCGGCAGCACCGGCAGCCGGATCACCGCATCGCAAGCGGCCTCGAGCGCGCGCTCGTCCGCAGTGACCACGCCGTAGAGGCGGCCGCCCCATCGGCGTCCCTCGTGCGCCGTGTCCCGGGCACGGGCCACCGACGGTCCGCGCGGTGCCAGCACGAAGAGCGGATCCCCCGGCTTCTGCGAGTTGTAGTGGTGGAACTCCTCGAGCGGGATCGCCACGGCATGATCGGGCGAGCACTCCTTCATCTTGGTTGCCCCGAACAGGGCAGCGGCATAGGCCGGGCCGCCGCCAGCGTAGAGGTAGATCCGCTTCTCCGCTTCCGCCGCGGCCAGGCCGGCCATCGACGGCTCGAGTTCCGCCAGGATCGCCGCCATCGTCTCCGGGACACGGTCGAGTGCTGCGCCCAGGTCAGCTGCACCGGCGTGGCCGCGGAGCGCCCCGACCCGCACTCCCAGCGCGCACAGCACCGCCATCGCCGCGGTGCTGGACTGCGTCGGCCAGCCATGGCGCTCCGCATGGACCAGCAGGCCGCGATCGCACTCCGTCATCAGCGCCGATCCCGGCGTGTTGCTGAGCGCCAGCGTGGTGGCACCGCGCGCGCGCGCGATGAGCGCGGCCTCCACCGTCCGCGTGGTCGCGCCGCTGGAGCTGAGCGAGATCACCAGCGTATCGGACGACAACGTGCGATGATGATAATAGGCGAGATCCAGCGCCTGCATCGGCTCGCACGGCACGCCGAGCATGTCTTCGAGCAGCAGTCGCGCGCCGACCATTACCGCGAGCGAGTCGCCGCAGCCGGTCAGCACGACGCGATGCAGCCGCGCCGTCGCCAGCCAGCGCGCGACGGCGTCGAGCTTGTCCGCCTCGTGCTCCCACCCGTCGCGGATCGCCTGCGGCTGCGCCAGCATCTCGCCCCGCGTGAGCAGCAGCCGGCGAAGCCGCGCCGGGTCGCGCGGATCGTCCGTCGGCAGCGTCGCCATCAGCTGCTGCTCGCGCGCGAACAGCTCGGCGAGCAGCGCGCGCGCCCGAGGAGCCAGCGGCGAGTCTTCGGCCAGCAGCGGCGTCAATCCCGACATGCGCGGCAGAGTGCAGGCACGTTCCGGACGCAACAAGGATTATCTTCGAAAGCCGGTCGATGGAAAATCATGCGAAGCGAAGCCGTGCAGGGCGCCCGCGACCCTGCTCGAAGCGGTTGGAGACCGGACCGGGCCCTGCCCGTCTTGTCGGGATCGCGTCGCGGGTCCATGGATATGGCTTCGACGAGCAAGCTTCGGACCGTCGGGACCGAACCGATCCATGACGGCTCGGCCTTTCCACGCGACGCGTCAGACAAGGAAAGCGAAAGCATGACGGCAGTCGGGGCGATCAGCCGGCAGCGAGAGATCGCGGATCTGCTCCGCATCCAGGGCAAGGTCACGGTGAGCGGATTGTCCGACCAGCTCGGCGTCTCGGTCGTGACGGTGCGGAACGACCTCGATGCGCTGGAGCGGCTGCAGGTGCTGCGACGCCTTCGCGGCGGCGCGATCGCGGTGCGTCCGGCTCGCTTCCAGCGCTCGCTGCACCCGCTCAGCCATACCTTCGAGCCGGAGAAGCAGCGCATCGGCGAACTCGCCGCGAGCCTGGTGCGTGACGGCGAGACCATCATCATCGATGCAGGCAGCACCACGCTGGCGCTGGCGCGCGCGCTTCCTGCCTCGCTGCAGGATGTCGCGGTGGTGACGACGGCGCTCGACGTCGCGCTCGAGCTGGAGATGCATATGGGGGTCAAGGTGGTGGTCACCGGGGGCACCGTCAGCAAGCCGCAGCGCTGCCTGGTGGCGCCGTTCGCGACCACGTTGCTGCGGCAGATCAATGCCGACGTCGCCTTCATCGCCTGTTCCGGGATCGACGCGCAGAAAGGCTTCACCACCCAGAGCTGGGAGGAGGCCGAGGTCAAGCACGCTATCGTCGCCGCCTCGTCGCGCGTCATCTTTCTCGCCGACCATGGCAAGATCGGCCATGTCGCTACCGCGAAGATCATGGAGCTGTCGGAGGCGGAGCTGCTGGTGACGGACAGCGGCGCCGGCGCCTCGGCGCTGCGCCTTCTGGAGCAGGCTGGACTGAACGTGATCACCGCCTGAGCTTTCGAACGGTTTCGATCGTGCTTGGAGCGAAACCCTCGATGGCGCGGAGATTGCAGACAGAAATTGCAGGCGAAGAATGCAGGCCGAGAATGCAAGTCGAGATTGCAAAACGATGCGCCGAGACGAGGGAGCATGACGATTGATGCCGGCGATGTTGACGCGACGCGGCTTCTCCGCCGGCGTGCTTTCGCTGGGCAGCCTGCAAGGCGCGCGCGCCGCAGCGCCGACGCCGGTGGTCGTCGCCTCCGACGAGGACGTGACCACGCTCGATCCGCATCTGATCCGCAACAACCATCCGATCGGCAGCCTGGTCTGGTCGTTGTTCGACAGCCTGGTGCGTCGTCGCCCTGACGGCTCGCACGAGCCGCGTCTGGCACTCGGCTGGGAGCAGCCGGGTGCCGCACGCTGGCGCTTCCACCTGCGCGAGGGCGTCGTCTTCCACAACGGCGAGATCCTGGACGCGGCCGGAGTCGCGGAGAATTTCGAGCGGATGCGACGGTCGCCGTTCGACGGCGAGAGCCAGCTCTGGCAGCAGACCGGCCTGGTCTCGGTGGCCGCGTCGGGAAGGCTGACGCTGGAGCTGGTCACCGCCGGACCGTCGGTATCGATGCTGTACTGGCTCGAGGAAGCCTTCATCGGCGCGCCGCGCTACCTGCGCGAGACCTCGCCGGAAGAGGTCGGTGCGCATCCGGTCGGCTCCGGGCCGTACCGCTTCGTCGACTGGCAACGCGGCGACCACGTGGCGCTTGCCGCCTGGCAGCATCACTGGAACGGGCCGCCGGCGATCGCTGCCGCGATATTCCGCACCGTTCCGGAATCGTCCTCGCGCATCGACGAGCTGAAGGCCGGCAGCGTCGATCTGGTACCCGGGCTGGATCCGGACAGCATGCAGGATGCCCGTTCCCCGCGCTCGGACGCGATCCAGGTCCGCGGCCTGCGCAAGATGCATGTCGGGCTGTCGCAGCACGGCGTCGCGCCGTTGCGCGACGTGCGCGTTCGTCGCGCGCTGAACCATGCCGTCGACGTGCAGACCATGATCGACACGCTGCAGCGCGGCATGACCAGCCGGCTGGCCTCGCTGGTCAACCCGCCCAACAACGACGAGGCATTGAAGCCGTTCGCCTACGATCCGGACAAGGCCCGCGCCCTGCTCCGAGAGGCCGGACAGGAAGGCTTCGCGCTCGAGGTCGCCTTCGACGCCAAATATCCCGATGCGCAGGAAAGCTGCGAGGCGATCGGCGCCTACCTGTCGGCGGTCGGCCTCGACCCGACGGTCACCGCCTACGAGAGCGGCCGGTTCGCCGAGACGCTGCGCGCACGGACGTTCCCGGGCCTCTATTTCTACGGCTTCGCCGCCCTGATCAATCCGCTGGTGGAGCTGTCGATCTTCACCAGCAAGGCGATCGACAATGCCGGCGGCATCAGTCTCCCGGCGTTCGACCGGCTGATCGACACCGCCGCCACGACCGTGGACGATACGCGGCGGACCGCGCTGCTGCGACAGGCGGAGACGATGATCTGGCAGCAGGCGCCCTGGATCTATCTCTGGTACCTGCCGGAGCTGTACGGGATCAGCCACCGGCTGCAGTACCGGCCGCGACCGGACGACTATATCGAGCTCTACGAGGCCAGGCTGGTGCAGGCGTGAGCCGATGAGGCGGCTGCTGCAGGCGTTTGCGGTGTTGCTCGGGGTCAGTGCGGCGAGCTTCGCGGTCGCCCACGCCACCGGCGACCCGGTGACGCTGCTGCTCCCACCCAGCGCCTCCGAGACGGCCCGTGCGGCGCTGCGCACCCATCTCGGTCTCGATCGACCGGTCGCGATGCAGTACCTGCTCTTCCTGCGCCACGCCGCCGGCGGCGATTTCGGGCAGTCCTTCCTCTACCATCAGGGCGTCGCCGGGCTGGTGCTGGAACGGCTGCCGGCGACGCTGCTGCTGGCCGGCTCCGCCTTCGCCGTCGCTCTCGCGGTCGGCATCCCGCTCGGCGTGCTGGCGGCAGCCCGCGGCGTCCTGGCGTCGGCGATCCTGGAGCTGTGCTCCATGGCGGGTCTCGCCATCCCCTCGTTCTGGCTCGGCTTGATGCTGGTGCTGGTGGTCGCGGTCGGCCTGCGCTGGCTGCCGGTGGACGGCAGCGGCGGCCTCGCGCACCTGCTCTTGCCGGCGCTCACCCTGTCGATGCAGGCCACCGCGCGGATCAGCCGCCTGGTCGCTTCGGGCATGGCCGGCATCCTGCGGGCCGATCACATCCGCACCGCCCGCGCCAAGGGCCTGACCGAACGGCGCGTGGTCTGGGTGCACGCGTTGCGGCACGTGCTGGTGCCGGTGGTGACCATGGCCGGGCTCGAGCTCGGCGACCTGATCTCGTCGGCGGTCGTGGTCGAGGTGGTGTTCGCCTGGCCCGGCATCGGCCGGCTCGCCGTC
>CAXUCM010000034.1:14815-16551 GCA_964249315.1 uncultured Acetobacteraceae bacterium
GCCGGGCCCCGTGTTCATCGCCGGGCTCGGCTTCGTGCTCGTCAACCTCGCCGCCGACCTGCTCTGCACGCGCCTCGATCCCAGGATCAGGCTGCGATGAGGCGCGGACTCGGCGGCATCGGCGGCCTGCTGCTGGCATTCGCCGTGCTGCTGGCGTTGGCGGCGCCGGTCGTCGCGCCGTACCGGCCGACGCAGCTCGACCTGCGCGCCCGCCTGCTGCCGCCGGCCTGGGAGGCGCGCGGCAGCGCACGGCACGTGCTCGGCACCGACAATGTCGGTCGCGACGTGCTGTCGCGGATCATCTGGGGTGCCAGGATCTCGCTCAGCGTGGGCGTCGCGGCTTCCCTGCTCGGCGCCGCCTTCGGCACCGCGCTGGGGCTCTGCGCCGGCTTCTTCGGCGGCTGGACCGATGCCGCGATCTCCTGGCTGATCGACGTGCAGCTGGCCTTCCCGTTCACCCTGTTCGCGATCTTCCTGCTCGCGGTGTTCGGCGGCGGCTTCGTGCCGGTGGTCTCCGTGCTGGCGCTCGCCACCTGGGTGAACTTCGCGCGCGTGGTCCGCAGCCAGGCGCTCAGCCTGCGCGGACAGGATTTCGTGCTTGCCGCCCGCTCGGTCGGCGTCGGCACGCCGCGCCTGCTGCGCCGCTACCTGCTGCCGGCGGTGGCGCCCTCGGTCGTCGTCGTCGGCAGCTTCTCGGCAGCCCAGGCCATGCTCACCGAGGCGGCGCTGAGCTTCCTCGGCGTCGGCGTCGATCCGACCACGCCTTCCTGGGGGGCGATGCTCGATCTTGGCCGCAACTACCTGCGCAGCGCCTGGTGGATGGCGACCTTCCCCGGTGTGGCGATCGCGCTGACCGTGCTCGGCGCCAACCTGCTCGGCGACCGGCTTCGCGCCGGCCTCGAGCCGCGGCTGCGATGACCCCGGCGCTGCTCGAGGTCGCGGACCTGTCGGTCCACTTCGGGACCATCGAGGCCGTCGCCGGCATCTCGTTGCGCGTGGAGCGAGGCGAGGCCGTCGGCATCGTCGGCGAGTCCGGCTCCGGCAAGAGCGCGAGCATGCTCGCAGCACTACGACTGCATCCGCCGCGAACGACGCGCGTCAACGCCTCCTGCCTGGCGCTGGACGGCCGGGACGTGCTGGCGCTGTCCGAGCGCGACCTGCGCGACCTGCGCGGCGGCTTCGCCGCGATGATCTTCCAGGATCCGCTGAGCGCCCTGAACGCGCTGATGCCCGCGGCCCGGCAGGTCGCCGAGGTGCTGGTCCGGCATCGCGGCCTGCGACGGGCGGCGGCGCACCAGGCGGCGATCCGGCTGCTCGAACGGGTCGGGATCGCGGATGCGGCGCGCGTGGGCGGGCAGTATCCGCACGAGCTCTCCGGCGGCATGCGCCAGCGGGTGATGATCGCGGCCGCCCTGGCCGGAGCGCCGTCGCTGCTGATCGCCGATGAGCCGACCACGGCACTCGACGTCACCGTGCAGGCGCAGATCACCAGGCTGATCCGCGGGCTGCAGCGGCAGCGGCGGATGGGGCTCGTCTGGGTGACGCACGACCTGGCGCTGATGGCCGGGATCGTCGACCGCGTGATCGTCATGTATGCCGGCCGGATCATGGAGACGGCACCGGTCGAGCAGCTCTACGCCGCCCCGCAACACCCCTATACGGCGGCGCTGCTGGCCAGCCTGCCGCGTCTCGAGCAGCCGCGCGGGCCCCGCGGCCCGCCCCGGGGCGGGCCCCCC